>JAHIYU010000057.1 GCA_018814885.1 bacterium
AAGAAGCAGCGGTTGCTGGACAAGGGTCTCGACGAGGACGCCCTCGAGAAACGCTACAAGTTCACGCGCCGCTTCCAGGCCGAGGAGGAGGCCATGGCCGCGGCCTCGCTCATCGTCACCAGCACGACCCAGGAGATGACCGACCAGTACAGCTCCTACAACAATTACCGCACCCGCAACATGAAGGTCATCCCGCCCGGCGTGGACCTGGACCGTTTCCGCCCGCGGCGCAGGCGGGATCCCGTGCCCCCGATCAAGGCGGAACTCGCGCGTTTCCTGCGCGAGCCGGACAAGCCGATGATCCTCTGCCTGGCCCGCCCGGACGAGCGCAAGAACTTCCGCACCCTGGTGCAGGCCTACGGCCGCGATCCCGAACTGCAGGACATGGCCAACCTGATCCTGATCGCCGGCACGCGCGACGGCATCGCGGCCCTGAAGCCGCCCGAACGGCGCGTCCTGCTGGATATCGTTCAGCTCATCGATGAATACGATCTCTACGGACGCGTGGCGTATCCCAAGCGCCACGACCCCGAGGACGTGCCGGACATGTACCGCCTGGCGGCGCAGAGCCGCGGCGTCTTCGTCAACCCGGCGCTGACCGAGCCGTTCGGATTGACCCTGATCGAGGCCGCCGCCAGCGGCCTGCCCGTGGTCGCCACGCGGGACGGCGGTCCCCTCGACATCATCGCCCAGTGCCACAACGGAGTGCTGATCGATCCGCTGGATGCCGCCGACATGGCGCGGGCGCTGAAGAAGGTCCTGAGCGAGAGCCAGGCCTGGCGTCTGCGCGCGGCCAACGGCGTCGTGCGGGCGAACAACCTGTACACCTGGACCAATCACGTGGCAACTTACCTCTCGCATCTCGAGCGCCTGCTGGACCGCCCCGGTCCCTTCATCAGGGATCACGATCTGAGCGTCGCCGACATCGGCCTCCCGGCGGGCGCGGGCGTCAGGGGCGTGCTCGACCGCATCGCGTCCCGAAAACGTGCTCGCCGCCGCCCACGGGATTATTTCGTCGTCGGGACTGATTCAGCGGGGAAACGGCCGCCTGTTCCCGCCAAGAGGCCCGCGGCGATCGTGGGCCTGCACGATTTCACAGCCCGAATAGGCGCGTCGGACACCTGAACGCATACGCACACACCTCAGTCTGCCCGGGAAGGGATGAATGATGATCCGTGAGCTGGAACGCTTCCTCGCACAACACCGGCGGGAGGCCTACACCCTCTTCCGCCGTTGCCTGGACTTGGGGCGGCCCGTACTCCAGCGAACCGACATCATGCCCGAATTCGAGGCGTTCTGCCGCGAACAAGACGATTCCGCCGAGTGCGGCGAGGGTTTCGCGGAGGTGATCCGCTCCATCCAGGAGGCGGTCTCCACGCCCCCCGACCTCTACCTGGCCATCCGCGCCAACGTGGCGCGCTGGCAGTACGTGCACATCCAGGTGGAGACGGCCAGTTGCCGCGAGGTGGACGTGGCCGAGTACCTGTTCGTCAAGGAGCGCCTGGCCCATCCCGCCGCGGCGACTGACAACTGGCCCCTCGAGATCGACCTGACGCCCTTCGAGAGGGGATTTCCCAAGCTGCACGAGGTCCGATCGATCGGGCGCGGCGTGG
Source organism: bacterium (assembly GCA_018814885.1). Lineage (NCBI taxonomy): Bacteria > bacterium. The sequence continues at coordinate 1,614 of JAHIYU010000057.1, forward strand.
AGTACCTGAACCGGCACCTGTCGGGACGCCTCTTCGACAGCAACTCCGACGGGCTCCGCCTGCTCTTCAAGTTCCTGAAGATGCATCAGTGCCAGGGCCAGCAATTGATGCTGAACGACCTGATCCGCGACCGCACCGAAATGCGCGAGCGGCTGCGCGACGCCGTGGAATACCTGGAGACCCGGCCGCTGGCGGATACCTGGGCAGAGGTCGGTCACGAACTGAAACGCATGGGCTTCGAGCCCGGCTGGGGCCGCACCGCCGGTTTCATGGCCGAGAACATGAGCACCCTGTCCGACATCCTCGAGGCGCCGTCGCCCGAGAACCTGGAACGCTTCCTGGTGCGCATACCCATGATCTTCTCCCTGGTGATCCTCTCCCCCCACGGCTACTTCGGACAATCCGGCGTGCTGGGCAAGCCCGACACCGGCGGCCAGGTCGTCTACATCCTCGATCAGGTGCGGGCCCTGGAGCAGGAGATGCTGCGCTCGATCCGCGAGCAGGGGCTGGACATCGAGCCGCGCATATTGATCCTCACGCGCCTGATCCCCGAGGCCGAGGGCACGACCTGCGACCAGGAAGTGGAGCCCGTCACCGGGACCAGGCACACCAGGATCCTGCGCGTGCCCTTCCGCAACCAGAAGGGCGAGCTTATGCGCGAATGGATCTCGCGCTTTGAGATCTGGCCCTACCTGGAGCAGTACGCCATCGATACGGAGAAGGTGATCCTGGCCGAACTGGGCGGTCGACCCGACCTGTTGATCGGTAACTACTCCGACGGCAACCTGGTGGCGACCCTGCTGTCCCAGCGGCTGGGCGTGACTCAATGCAACATCGCCCACGCGCTGGAAAAATCGAAGTACAAGCAATCCGATCTCTTCTGGCGCGATCACGAGGCCCAGTTCCACTTCTCGTGCCAGTTCACGGCCGATCTGATCGCCATGAACACCGCCGACTTCATCATCTCCAGCACCTACCAGGAGATCGCCGGCACCCGCGAGGTGATCGGACAGTACGAGAGCTACTCCAGCTTCACCATGCCCGGCCTGTACCGCGTGGTGAGCGGCATCGATCCCTTCGACCCCAAGTTCAACATCGTCTCGCCGGGGGCGGACACCGAGGTCTTCTTCCCCTTCTCGGAGAAGGACCGGCGCGTCGAGTCGCTGCTGCCGGAGATCGAGGACCTGGTCAACGGCGGCGCCCGCCCGGACGCGCTCGGCCTGCTGCGCGACCATGACAAGCCCCTGCTCTTCGCCATGTCGCGTCTCGACCGCATCAAGAACATGGCGGGCCTGGTCGAGCTGTACGGGCGCAGCGACGCCCTGCGCGGGCAGGCCAACCTGCTTGTCGCCGGCGGATACATGACACCCGCGGAGTCGCAGGACGATGACGAGGCCAAGCAGATCGAGACCATGCACAGGCTCTTCGACGAATACGACCTGGACGGCCAGGCCCGCTGGATCACCATGCGCACCGACAAGACCCAGGTCGGCGAGCTCTACCGCTTCGTGGCCGACTCGCGCGGCGCCTTCGTCCAGCCCGCCCTCTTCGAGGCTTTCGGCCTGACCGTGATCGAGGCCATGAGCAGCGGCCTGCCCACCTTCGCGACGCTGCACGGCGGCCCGCTGGAGATCATCGAGCACGGTATATCCGGCTATCACATCGACCCGTTGCGTCCCGTGGAGGCGGCCGAGATCATGGCCGGCTTCTTCGGCGGCTGCCGCGAGGATGCCACGCTCTGGAAAACCATTTCCGACGGCGCCATCCAGCGCGTCGCCAGCCGCTACACCTGGCAGCTCTACGCCAGCCGGATGCTGTCGCTTTCGCGCATCTACGGTTTCTGGAAATTCATGACGAACATCGAAAGACAGGAGACGAGGCGGTATCTCGAGATGTTCTACACGCTCGTCTACCGCAAGCTGGCCGCCACCGTCCCCGGACAGTGAGCTGCCGTAACGGGGGGTTCGACAAGATGAAACCCGAAGAGTTGCTGCCCGAGGTGATGGCGCAATTCGCGCTCGATCCCGACGGCCTGCACGGTCTGCCGCACTGGGCGCGCGTTCTCGAGAACGCCCTGCGCCTGGCCAAGGACACCGACGTGAACCTGGAAGTGCTGGAACTGTTCGCCATCCTGCACGACTCGCGGCGCATCAGCGACGGCGAGGACCGCGACCACGGATTGCGGTCGGCCGACTTCGCCCTCTACTGCCGCGACAGGGGATACCTGCTCGACGACGCGTACTTCTCGAAGCTGCACCTGGCCATCGTGGGTCACAGCAAGCCGTGCTCCGACCCGGGCGACGAGACCATCCGCATCTGCTGGGACGCCGAACAGCTGGATCTCGGCCGCCTCGGCATCACGCCGCGCTCGAGCTGCATGTACACCGAAGCCGCCCGCGATCCGGCGGTGATCGCGTGGTCCGGCAACCGCAGCCGTCACGGACACGTGCCGAATCTGGTCACCAACCGCTGGCAGCAGTACCGGCAGCTCGACGGCAGAGCCATCTAGAGCGACTCGCCGTGGGCTTTCCAGGCAGAGTGCTCCACCGGCTGTACAAATGCGGAGTGCGTACATGAAAAAGCGAGATGATTGACATATCAAATATTGACATGTCAATATTTGACGTGTTAACTATCTAACATGAGTGCACGTCTACCACACCTCCCTCTTGAGGATTCATCCTCTCATTGGATCATCAGACTGGCCCAGGCGGTCGAATCCTCGCATAAGTGGTATCTGGAGACTTATCAGCTCACAAGAGCACAACTGTGGACGTTGCTGGCAATCCGTCATGACGCCAAACAACCGGTGGCGATCGCCAAGGCGCTGGGGATCGATCCTGCGGCCGTGACTCGCCAGGTCGAGCAGCTCGTGCGCAAGGGCTACGTGCGCAGAACACGGAGCGGCGTCGACCGGCGCGCCCTGTACGTGGAACTCACGGAGAAAGCGGAGCGCGCACTGCCCACGCTGCAGTCGGCGGCCCATCGCGCCGACCGGATGCTCGTCGACGGGTTGCGTCCGGAGGAGATCCGGGCCCTGCAAACGGCCGCACGCAGGATCATTGCGAATGCAAGGACAATGGAGCCCCCCGACCGGCCGGAAGGGATGCCGGGCGAGGATTAGCGCTGCTTCTCCAGGCGCCGCCGCATGTTCTCGGCGTTCTGCGCATCCCCGACAGCCCGGTAGAGATCGCGGGCGCGCGCGAAGTGCCCCAGGGCGGCGTCGGTGTGTCCGCCGTGTTCCAGGTGCAGCGCCAGGCAGGCGTGGGCCGCCGCCTGGCGGGCCGGCGGCAACAGCTTCCCGATCCCGACCAGGGCCGGTTCCAGCAGTGCGACCCCGTCGGCCCAGCGCTCCAGCCTGAGATACGTCTGGGCCAGGTTCAGCTTCACGTTCGCGACCGCCCGGCACGCCTCGGGAGAGTTTCCGCGCGGCATCACCGACAGGCCATCTTCCAGATAGACAGCGGCGGCGGGCCAGTCTCGATCCAGCGCGCGGTCCTCGGCGATCATGGCGCAGAGCTGGAACGCGAGCGTGTCGTTGCCTGCGACGCGGGCGGCGGCCAGACGGAGTTCCAGGACGGCCGTGACCTCGCTGACGGCGATCGCATCGGCGGTCAGGCCGCGCGCCAGTTCGTAGATCACGGTTGCACCCTCCGCGAAGATCCGCTCGACGCCGGCGTAGCGCATGAGTTCGCCCAGATAGCGGTGTTCGGGGTAGTGATCGCGCTCGATGTCGCCGTAGACGATGAACCGTACGTCCTTATCGACGGCGAAGGCGAGGAAGTCGGCCGCGGTGGTCAGGGTGCGCGGATACTGCATGTATTCGAGACCGGCGTAATGGGCCAGATGGGGCTTGCGGGCCATGACGAGGGCGTCCGTGTCGGCGCCGGCCAGCCGCTTCAGCTCGGGCGCGATGTCCAGCACGAACAGGGGCAGGCGTTGCCGGTAGACCTTCTCGGCCACCACGATGTCCGAGATCTGGAAGCCGTAGAGGGTCAGCGCGACGATCGCCAGGATGATCGCGCCCGCGCGCGAGGCCCGTTCGCGCAGGAAGGCCAGCGGCACGGCGAAGGTCCGGGAGGCCCAGTCGCCCAGACGAGCGCGCCGATCCACGCCGTCACCGGCCAAGGCCACGAATCCCACCGCGAACCAGCCCGGCCACACCGCGAAGGCGAAGCGGGGCTGGTAGTACACCGAGCACATGGTCAGGAAGTAAACCAGCGGGAAGACCAGCACGGCCCAGTGTCGGCGGCGCGGCGGGAAGAGCAGCATCCGCAGCAGCCCCAGGACGAGCAGCGCCGTCACGTGGTCGTTGAGGCTGTCGTTCAGCTCTCGCCGCAGGTGGTCCGGCACGTTGGCCAGGTAGCGTTCCAGGAACAGGAGCGGATCGCGGCGTACGACGCCGATCAGGCTGTCGGGCCGATCGCCGGGCGCGGGCCCGGAACCGGCGCCGCCGTAGAACTCTTCCACGAAGATGTTCTGCAGGTTGTGGGTGGCCAGCAGGCGTCCGGTCTGGGCGTGATTGACCGCGTACCATGGCGCGACCACGACCGCGAAGGCCGCCACGTGCGCCGCGGCGCCGAGCATACGCCGCCGGAAGGACTGGCGCTCGCGGTTCACCAGCAACACGACGAGCACGCCGGCCAGGGGCACGATCAGGCCGTTGTACCGGGTCAGGAACGCCAGGCCGCCCAGCGCGCCGGCGGCCGCCAGACGCGCCAACGACCAGCCGTGCCGCGTCAAGCGCTCGACGGCCAGGTAGCACAGCAGCAGGAACAGCAGGTCCGACGACGCCTTGTGGGCGTGCAGGAAGAATTCGAAGGCGAGCGACACGCCCATGGTCGCGCAGATCGCCACGCGCCGGTTGAAGGTGCGCAGCAACAACCGGTAGAGGAGGATCAGGAAGAGCGCGGCGCAGATGAGATTCAGGGTGACGCCGCTGCGGTACCAGTCGCCGCCGAGCAGCGAGACCACCGCGTGCACCCCGACCAGCGCGAAGGACGTGAGCGGCCCCTTGTAGGGATAGTTCAGCACGGAGAACTCGCCGTGCCACAGGCGCTGGGCGGCGATCACCAGATCGCCGTAGAAATCCGTCTCGACGCCGAGGTCGCCGACGGGGAACCAAGCGAGCTGCACCGCCAAGGCGACGGCCGCGTAGACGGCGGCGTAGATCAGGGGGAAGTACCGGTCGAAGCGTCGCGCGCCGTCGCTCATGGCTCTACATGTTCCGCCGGTACTGGCCGCCCACGCGGTAGAGGGCCGCGGAGATCTGACCCAGCGAGCAGACCTTGCAGGCCTCCATCATCTCGGCGAAGACGTTTTCGTGGCGCACGGCAGCCTCCTGCAGGCGCGCCAGGGCGTCGGGCGCGCGTTCGGCGTTGCGGGCGTGGAAGGCGCCCAGCGACGAGATGGCGAACTCCTTCTCTGCAGGCGTGGAGCGGATCACCTCATCCGGCACGAGCGTCGGCGAGCCCTTGGGATCGAGATACGTGTTGACGCCCACGATGGGCAGCTCGCCGCTGTGCTTGAGCTTCTCGTAGAGCAGCGACTCCTCCTGGATCTTGGTGCGCTGGTACATGCGCTCCATGGCGCCCAGGACGCCGCCGCGCTCGCTGAGGCTGCGGAACTCGGCGAGCACCGCCTCTTCCACCAGGTCGGTCAGATCCTCTACGATGAACGCTCCCTGCAGCGGGTTCTCGTTGCGGGCCAGGCCCAGCTCCTTGTTGATGATCAACTGGATGGCTATGGCCCGGCGCACGCTCTCCTCCGTCGGCGTGGTGATGGCCTCGTCGTAGGCGTTGGTGTGCAGGCTGTTGCAGTTGTCGTAGATCGCGGAGAGGGCCTGCAGGGTGGTGCGGATATCGTTGAAGGCGATCTCCTGGGCGTGCAGCGAGCGGCCCGAGGTCTGGATGTGGTACTT
>JAHIYU010000058.1 GCA_018814885.1 bacterium
ACGCGCAGGAAGTAGGCGCCGCTCGCCGCCGGGCGCCCGTCCTCGCCGCGCCCGTCCCAGCCCAGCACGTGCAGCCCGGCCGCCAGATCCTCGCCGCGGGCGAGCGAACGCACGAGACGGCCGCGCGCGTCGTGCACGGTCACGTCCAAACGCTCCGCGCGGGCCGTGGTGAACGACAGGTTGAGCTGGGGGTTGAAGGGATTCGGCCAGGCCCGCAGGCCGGCGACGAGCCGCGGCGACGCGTCCGCGCCGTCCTCGACGCCGGTGGTCCAGCCCAGGAATCCGGTGCCGCCGGATTCGGCGTAGCGCGCCGCGAATTCCTGCAGGTAGAGGTTGGCGACGGCGTAGTCGTGGATCACCAGCGTGTTCTCGTCGTTGACGCTCTCGGCGCTGTAGCTCCAGTTGTGGCTGCCGGTCAGGACCAGGCTGTCGAAGGGCCCGCCGTCCTTGTCGGGCAGGGAGGTCATCGGACTGCCGGGCGTGTCGATCAGCAGATACTTGTGATGCAGCAGCACGCTGGTCGAAAGCGCCGTGTCGAGCCAGACGTCCGCGGGCGGCGACCAGGGATCCGGCGCGCAGGCGTCGCCGTGCATGCGCCAGTACTCGCTCCCGCTCGCGCAGTCGCCCTGGTCCTGCTCGAAGACACCGGCCAGTCCCAGGTCGGGAACGGCGGCGCGCCGGGCGCGCATGGCGTCGGAGATGTCGTCGTGGGTGAAGGCCAGCATGGCGAAGTAGACGTTCTGCTCCGCCGACTGCACGGCCTCGACCACGCGCTGGGTCACCGCGTCGGTGGGGCTCATGTACTGCTCGACGCGGATGCCGTTGATGGTGAACTCGTGTGGCGTGTCGTCCAGCTTGGCGTCGCCCATGCGCGCAGCGGCGGCGCTGGCCGTCTGCGTGTCGCTGCCCCACATCTCGTTGAACTCGATGGTGTAGGCCTGGGCCAGACCGTAGTCGCGGATCGCGACGGCGTTGTTCAGGTCGCCGTCGCCCGACACGCTCATGTTGGCGCTGCCGGTCCAGGTCCAGTCGTCGTACTTGTCGGCGTCGCGACCGTCGACCACCACGAACTTGTTGTGCATGGCGCCGCTGGCGTGGTTGCCGCCGAAGCCGCTGGTGATGTAGGGGATGCCCGCCGCCGCGCACACGTCCGCGTCGTAGGTCGAGTTGTCCTGGTCGATGATGATGCGCACCAGGCAGCCGCGGTTGTGGGCGGCGATCAGGGCGTCGCGCACGTTGTCCAGGCTGAAGCTGTAGAGGCAGGCGTCCACGGACGCTTCGGCGTCGTCGACAAGGTCCACCAGGCGCGAGGACAGGGACTCGTTGTCGTTCACGAACGAGAGGCCGTCGTAGGACATGCCGTGGTCGGCCGAGCCCTTCATGTAGACGTGGATCTCGCCGGGCGTGTCGCTCGGGGTCGCCAGGAGCTGGTCGGGACCGTAGGAGACGCCCTGTTCGTTGGCGGACTTGGCGCGGAAGTGGTAGACCGTGTTGGGCGTCAGGCCTGTCAGCTGGACGATGTGGAACGTGATCGCGATATCAGGGTAGCCGGCGGTCTGCCCGTAGCCGGCGTCAGGACCGTACTCGACCTCGCTGCTGCCGTCGTCCTGGGTGATGAACACCACGTAGGCCGAGGTGGTCGTGATGTTCATGAGGGTGGCCTTGCCGAGCACGATGGGGCCCGCTCCCGCGGGAATCACGTCGCTCGAGTAGCGGGGCATGACCTCGTAGCCGGACGTGTAGGGGCTGCTGGTGTCGTACTGCTTGATCACGCCGATCACCGAGAAGTCGGCGCCGGGGTCCGGACTCCCGTTCACGTCGGTGTCCTGGTCGATGTAGAGCAGGCAGGAGCCGCCCCCGTCGCTGATCGTCAACACCGTGTTGCCGCCGGGCGCGGTGGGCCAGGTGCCGCCGGCGACGTTCAGGCCATCCAGGCGCACCAGGCGGCTCTCGTCGGGGTCCCAGTAGCTCGGCGTCATGGCCCCCGCCACCTCGGCGCAGGTCATGAGCTGGGGGTCCGGCGGCGATGCGGCCGGACCGTGGTTCGTGATGGTCGTGTAGCTCGTATCGGTCCCCAGCTCGGTCAGCCCGTTGTAGAAGGCCACGCGCGAGGTGACGGTCACGCTGTCGTCCAGGGCCAGGTTCCAGCTTGACGCGCCCCCCGAGACGAAGACGTTGATTCCGCCGGTCTCGTCCTGCACGAAGACCTCCAGGCTCCAGCCGTTCAGGAGGTACGTGGGCACCGTGACCACGCCGCTCACCGTCACCGTCTGGTCGAGCAGGGCCGGCGTGCCGTTGGCGTAGTTCTGGTGCAGGTCGGAAATGGGGATCGCCGCGGCCGCGGCGGGCAGGGCGAGGCAGAGGAGCGAGACCGTCAGGGTGCGCACGGGAGACCTCCGGTGAGCGAGATTCGGCGGGGGGCTCATGAGTATACACCGCCGCCGGCGGTGTGATCAACGCTCGGCGGCGGGGCCGGGCGGCCGTACCGAGGCGCCGCCGCCGTCCTCGTGCACGGTGAGGACGGGGCAGCGGGCGGTGCGCATGACCTTCTCGGCGACCGACCCGAACAGGAACCGGCGCCAGCCGGACTCGCCGTGCGTGGCGATGATCACGAGATCGGCGCCGAAATCCTCGGCGTGGGCGGCGATCTCTTCGCCCGGCTTGCCGCGGGCGAGGTGGATCGACACCTCGAGTTCGCGCGATGACAGCTCCGCGCCCAGGGCCCGCAGGGATTCCTCGGCCTGCTTCAGTATCAGGTCCTGGTAGCCGGCCACGTCGAATGCGCTCGAAGGCGCGCCCATGTCGATGGTCGGGCCGTGTATCGTGACCGGTTCGACGCAGTGCATGATCCGCAGTTCCGCGCCGAACTGCACCGCGAGCGAGCGGGCGAGTTCGATCGCCTTGCGCGACGGTTCGCTGAAATCGGTGGGACAGAGAATGCGACGGAACATGACCATACTCCCTCCTCGGCTTTCCGCGGCGGAATCACCGGTCGGATGATCGCGGGCGGTGAACCGCCGCCACATACATTAGTCGACCAGGGAAGGCGAATCGTCAACCTGTTGTCGGGGCCGGCGGTCATCGGCGCCTATTGCAACGGACCGGATCTCCTGGTATGCACTCGTCGAAACGAACTCGAGCCCGGTCATGCGAGAAACCGCGGGAGGATTGACATGGCGAACGAGGGTTACCACGAGCCGGTCACGGAACTGTCCGCCGAGACGCGGGACATGCACCGCGCGATCGTCTCCCTGATGGAGGAGCTGGAAGCCGTCGACTGGTACAACCAGCGCGTCGACGCCTGCAGCGACAGCGAGCTGGGCGCGATCCTCGCCCACAACCGGGACGAGGAGAAGGAGCACGCGTCCATGATCCTGGAGTGGATCCGCCGCCGGGACCCGGCCTTCGACAGGGAGCTGCGCGACTACGTCTTCACGGACAAGCCGATCGCGCACGGCTAGGCGGGTCGGCGTGCCGCGCCGAAGCGTCGCAGTTGCGGCACCATCAACGCCAGCGTGAGCGCCACGGCCGCCAGGTCGGCCACGGGGAACGAGATCCAGATCCCGTTCAGCCCCCACGGCCGCGGCAGGATCAGCAGCAGCGGCAGCAGGAAGATGAACTGCCGCGACAGGCTGAGCACCAGCGCGGGCAGGGCGCGGCCGATGGCCTGGAACAGGGTCGCGCCGACCATCTGAATGCCCACCAGGGGGAAGGTCAGCACGACGACCCGCACGGCGCCGACGCCGATCGCCAGCAGCTCGCGGTCGCGGCTGAAGATCCCCAGGATCGTCGTCGGGAAGGCGAGCATCAGCGCCGCGCCGGCCGTCGCGATCGCGGTGGACGAGGCGAGCGCCAGCCTCACCGCGCGCCGCGCCTTGTCGAAACGCCCGGCCCCGTGGTTGAAGCCCACGATCGGCTGCAGCCCCTGGGCCAGGCCGATCAGCGGGGTGATCATGAAGATCAGCAGGCGATTGATCACGCCGAAGGCGGCGATGGCCATGTCGCCGCCGTGGATCGCGAGGGTGTGGTTCATGACCACCGCCAGCACGCTGGACGCCGCCATACGCACGAAGGACGAGGAGCCGATGGCGACGATCTCCCCCATCATCCCGCGCAGGGGGCGCCAGTGCCGCAGCGCGAGCGACAGCGGCGTGCGGCCCGAGCGGAAGTAGCCGAACACGTACAGCGCCGCCAGCACCTTGGCGATCACGGTGGCCCAGGCCGCGCCCGCCAGTCCCCAACCCAGACCGAAGATGAACACCGGGTCCAGGGCGATGTTCACCACGGCCCCGATGAGCATGCTGATCATTGCGACGCGCGCCTGTCCCTCGGCGCGGATGACGTTGTTGCTGGCCATGGCGAAAGCGTGCAGCAGCGTGCCGGCGAGCAGGATCTCCATGTACTCGCGGGCATGGGGGAGGATGGTGTCGGTGGCGCCGAAGAGCCGCAGCAGTTCATCGAGCCGGAGATAACCGACCGCCGTGATCAGGACGGAGAGCACCGTCACCGCGAAGAGCATGTTGCCCAGCGCAACCTGCGCCCGCTCCGGGCGGCCCGCCCCCAGGCTGCGCGAGATGACCGACGCCGCGCCCACGCCCAGCATCTGGCCGATGGACATCACCAGGATCTGGATGGGGAACGCCACGGCGATGCCGGCGATGGCCAGCGCGCCCACGCCGCGGCCCACGAAGATCGTGTCCACCACGTTGTAGAGTCCCATCACCGCCATGCCGACCATGGCCGGCACCGACAGGCGCGCCAGCAGGCGGCCGAGATGGTCGTCGGAGAGGAGGTGGTCGCGGGGATTGCCGTCGGTCATGGTGCTCCCGTCCGGAAGTGGTCCCCGGAATATGCGTGTCGTTCGGCCCGCAACCGGACAAGGTCCCGGGGCGGCGGCGTAATCGCTTCGCTTTGCGGTGGGCTCGCCCTATCATTCTGCCATGGAAGACATGGAACGGCAACGCAGCGGCGTGATCTACGGCCTGGCCGCCTTCGGCGCATGGGGCCTGCTGCCGCTGTACTTCAAGGCCGTCGGGTCGGTGCCGCCGCTGGAGGTGCTGGCCCACCGCGTCGTCTGGTCTCTGGTGCTGTTGCTGATCCTGACGGCGGCGCGCGGGCGCCTGCGCGAGTTCCGACGGCTGCTGCGCGATGCGCGCACCCAGCTCACGCTCGTCTGCACGACCGGTCTGATCGCCGTCAACTGGGCCTCTTCATCTGGGCGATCGCCAACGCGCGCCTGCTCGAGGCCAGCCTCGGCTACTTCATCAATCCCCTGTTCAGCGTACTGCTCGGCTTCGTCTTCCTGCGCGAGCGCCTGCGGCCGCTGCAGACGGCGGCGGTGATCCTGGCGACGATCAGCATCGTCTGGCTCACGACCAGCTACGGTCGCCCGCCCTGGATCTCCCTGGTCCTGGCCGTCAGCTTCGGGTTCTACGGCCTGCTGCGCAAGCGGGTCGACGCCACCGGCGTGCAGGGTCTCACGGCCGAGACCCTCATGCTCTCGCCGGTGGCGGTCGCCTGGATGATCTGGCGCCAGGACAGGGGCGAGCTGCATTTCCTGCACGCGGGCGGCGGCATCGACATGCTGCTGGTCTCAGCCGGCGTCGTCACGGCCCTGCCCCTGGTCTGGTTCGCCGAGAGTGCGCGGCGCCTGCGGCTGGCGACGATCGGGTTCATGCAGTATCTGGCGCCCACCGGACAGTTCCTGCTGGCGGTGCTCGCCTTCGGCGAGCCCTTCACGCGCACCCACGCCGTGGGTTTCGGCCTGATCTGGATCGCGCTGGCGCTCTACACGTACGACACGCTGCACGGCATGCGAAGAGCCGCGCCGGCTTCGACGGGGAGGACCCGCACCTGACGCGTCGGTCTCACGCGAAGCCCCCCGGAGATCCTCCGGGGGGCCTGTCCTGTCGGGCGGTCGGGCCGGCTTCTACCGGTATATGCTCTTGACCGCGGTCCAGGTGATCGTTTCGTCGGCGACGGGCTCCAGGTCGATTGTCATGGTGTTGTTGGTCTCGTCGACCTCGGGGACCAGGTTGTACGGATCTACGACCACGGTCAGGGTCGCCTGGCCCGCGTACGGGATCCACTGCACGTAGGGCGTGATGGTGTACTTGCAGCCGCAAAAGTAGAAGAGCGCAGAGCGCTGGCAGTTGCCCGCGTAGTAGGCGGTGAAGCTGACGATGTCCAGGCACTCTCCCTGGCCGCAATTGGGATACAGGTAGTTCCAGCAGGTGTGATGGTTCTGGACGTACTGGACGCCGTCCTCGAGCAGTTCGACCATTATGGGTCCGTAGTAGATGGCGACCTGCAGCAGATGGTTGGCGAGATTGCCGTGGTTGGCCAGCCCGATGTGGGGCGCGGCCTGGTAGCCGTTTCCGACGATCTCCACGACAACGTCATCCACGCTCAAATCCAGATCCTGTCCCTGAGCCGGCACGACGGCCAGCGTGCAGAGCGCAAGACCCACGATTGTCAGCGTTTGCCAGTTCTTTGACCTCTTCATCGCGATACCTCCCTTTCGTCCCTCTTTTGTTAAGCTCGCGTGTCGCTTCGTTGCCTATCTGACCATTGGATGCGCATGGACTGTTTGGCCGACACCTAGATCTTACGTGAAAATCATTGCATATTTTCAGTTAATTGAAATGTCCGCATTCATTTTGATGCTTCATGGGGACAATCGATTGATACGCAGCAAGTTGATGATGTCGCATCAATTGGCGGGCGTCGAGGGATTTTCGCGGACAAACGGCTCCGGGGACCCCCGGATCGGATCAGTATTGGGCTGGCGATAAGCGCCGACCGAATATATCCTGGATTGGCGTGATCTTATTCGATGGACGAGGACTCAGTAAAAGGACGTGATCATGACCTTCGCATTGCCCGATCTGCCGTACGCCCGGAGCGCGCTGGAGCCCCACATCTCCGCCGAGACGCTGGAGTATCATTACGGCAAGCACCACGCCGCCTACGTGGCCAATCTCAACAAGCTGGTTCCCGGCACCGAATTCGAGGACAAGTCGCTCGATGAGATCGTCAAGACGGCCCCGCCCGGCGGCATCTTCAACAACGCGGCCCAGGTCTGGAACCACAGCTTCTACTGGCGCTGCATGAGCCCAGACGGCGGCGGCGCGCCCGGCGGCGCGCTGGCGGACGCCGTCAACGCGGCTTTCGGCTCCTTTGCCAAGTTCAAGGAGACGTTCTCCACCTCCGCGGCCACCAACTTCGGGTCCGGCTGGACCTGGCTGGTGAAGAACGCCGACGGCGGCCTGGAGATCCTCAACACCAGCAACGCCGGCTCGGCCCTGACCAGCGGCCTGACGCCGCTGCTGGTCATCGACGTCTGGGAGCACGCCTACTACGTTGACACGCGCAACGCGCGCCCAAAGTACGTCGAGAACTGGTGGAACCTGGTGAACTGGGACTTCGCGACCAGGAACTTCGCCGGCTAGACGCAGGCGCGGCATCGCGGGACATCGCCGGGAAAGCTCCGTTCGGAGCTTTCCCCTTCTTATTATCATACCAGGATCAGGCGTTGGCGAGAGCGGCGGCGACCAGGGCCAGGGCCAGCGGCAGGAAGATGGAAATGGCGGCGCGCATCACGATTTTATGGCTCATGTCGGGCTTTCTGGTCGGATCTGGAGCGGGATCGGATCAAGCAAAGATATGAAGGTTCGTGTCCAGGTCAAGATTTGACCGGCCTCGTGAATTCGAGGGTCGCGTACCAACCCCACCAGCGCAGGGGTGGGATCATCTTGAACAGGACGTCGTCCAGTCCGTCCATGACGCGCAGGAAGGGCTCGAAGACGCGCGGCCACTTCACCAGCGGGATGGCCAGGAGCGAGCACATGTGGAAGCAGCGGACCTCCACGCCGTCGAAGTGGCGCTCGAGCACTTTCACGTCGGCGCGCACGAGCGGGTGTTCGTCCGCGGTGCGCATCCGGGGCGTGACCCTGCGGAAGAGGTTGAGGGCGGGGTTGTGGCCCAGGGGCTCGGAGAAGACGGCCACGCCCCCGGGCTTGAGCACGCGGGCCAGCTCGCGCCCGGCCACGTCGAGATCCAGGTGGTGCAGGATGGCCAGCCCGGTGACCAGATCGAAGCTGTCGTCGGGAAAGTCCATCTTCTCGGCGTCCATGGCGTGGAACTCGGTGTTCTCGGCGCCGGCCCTGGCGGCGGCCTCGCGGGCCACCTCGATCGAGCGGGGTGAGATGTCGATGCCGACGACCCGGGCGGCGCCGGCGTCGGCCAGTTCCAGGGAGTGATGGCCGGCCCCGCAGCCGTAGTCCAGTACCCGGGCGCCGGGGCAGCGCGAGATCTCCGCGCGGCGATAGTCGTTCTTGCTGCGGCGGCTGATGGCGTAGTATTTCCAGAGCGGCGCGCGGACCAGGGTTTCGGTGTATTCGTCGAAATACTCGGCTTCCTTGCGCTTGATGTCATCGGACATGTAACCGCCGTCCCCGCTGGAGGTTGCTCGCGATCCGGAATCTCGGTCCGGGCCGGGAGTATACAATCGCTTCTTCCCTGGCACATCCATAATACTCGGCTATCACGCCGGCCACCTTGATCCGCGGCCCCCCGGCCATTAGCATGATGCGGTCGCCGCTCGAGAATCGTCAGGAGAATTCGATGAAAACGTATCTCGTCCTGGTCGCCGCAGTTCTGCTCGCCGTGCCCGTCACGGCCGCGGAGGATTTCGAGGCGATCGGCACGAACTATTTCTTCGAGCAGTACATGGCGCCCGACGCCCGCAGCGAGGGCCTCGGCGCGGCCTTCACCGCCGTGGCCGAGGGACCCGCCGGCCTCTACTGGAACCCGGCCACCCAGCTCGAGGGGCGCACCGCGGCCGTCGGCTATCACGCGGCGGACCAGCTCCTGGACGACTTGAAGTTCACCACCCTGAGCGCCGCCGTGGAGGTGGGTTACCTGCGCCTGGGAGGGTGGCAGAGCGAGCTGTCTCGGGACGACCTCTTTGTGCGCACGGCTTATCTCCCGGATGGTGCTTTCGTTACCGACTTCAAGTCCCGCGTGCGCGCCGGCGGCATCGCCCTGGACGTGGGCCGGTTGATGTTCGGCGAGGAGACCACACTCCTCGCCAGCGTTGGCGTCAACTTCAAGAAATTCAAGACCAGCTGGGACGGCGAGACCAGCGCGCAGGCCACCGACAAGGATCTGGGTGTGATCGTGGGCACGCGCCATTTCCTGGGCGACAGCGACGACGTCCACCGGGGCTGGGTGGGCTGGCGTCTGGGCGGCGCCCTGGCCAACACCGGCGAGGCAGAGATCGAGTTTTCCGGTGCAACGGGCGGTTCGAAAACGCCCAGCACCCGCCTTCGACAGTACGGCCGTGTGGGGCTGGCCATCGAGGGACGCCACGGCTGGCACTGCCGGCTCGGCCACCCCCTGAGCTGGCTGATCGCCGCCGACTGGCAGAAGTCAAAGCTCGCGGACGGCTGGTCGGACGAGACCTTCTCGCGCTACGGCGTCGAGGTGACGCTGCTGGGTCTGGCGTCCGGCCGGATCGGCCGGGCCGATGCGAGTGACGCGACTTGCGTCGACGGCACCACCTACGGCGGCGGACTGACCTTTGCGCCGCCGGGAAGCCGCTTCGGGTTCCGCGGCGACTACGCCAGCGTGCCGTATGCACCGCCCGCGTCCGAGGCGCCGACCCTCAACGGTGCGCAGCGCCTGGCGCGCTACAGCGCCGCCGTCTGGCTGGATTTCTAGCCCGGTGGCAATCCGCCCGCCGTTGTGGTATGATCCCAGGGCAAGGCCCGGTCTTCTCTCGCCGGGGCCTGCCGCCGCCACCCCGACCACATGAACCCCACATCTCCTCAGGAGGCCGTGTGATGCTGCGATCCGTACGCACTCTGTTCCTGGTGGGAGCGCTGCTGGTCCTCGCGGTGGCGCTGCACGGGTGTTCCGAGACCACGGCGCCCGTCGGCGAAGGTTCGGATCTGGGGCGCATCGGCGCCGAGGGCGCCTTCGATCCCGCTTCCGGCACCTTCGTGCTCAAGACCCTTCAGCTGCCCCCTCCCTGGGACGGTCCTCCGATCCGGGTCCAACTCATCGGTTCGAACCTGACGATCGACGCCGCCGGCGAGATGATCGCCCTCGACGTGGCCATCCGCAGCCAGCACCCCCATCCGCTGTACGCGCCCGCCGTCGTCTGGGTGGAGGGCTTCGTGCCGCCGTCCGTGTCGATCACCAACGCCGACTACATGCTGATGCCGCCCGCGCCGTCGCAGCCCGACACCTTCGCCTACTTCGAGCGCTTCGGCTTCGACTACTCGGGGTTGCTGGGCGACGACGGCGTCCTGGAACACGGGGAGACCTCCGGGTCGAAGACCTGGATCTTCCACGATCCAGGCCTGGTCTCGTTCTCCTTCCAGGGCCGGGCCGAGTTCGGCACGGCGCCCGACCTGCCGCGCATCGCCGGCGTATGTTTCGTGGACGAGAACCTCAGCGGCTACCGCGATCCCGGCGAGCCGCCCCTGCAGGGCGCCATCGTGACAGCCCGCCTGCCCGGCGGCGACGTGATGGACGTCATGCCGGGCCCAGACGGCCACTACGCGTTGCCGGTCGAGGCGGCCGGACTGTACGAACTGCGCTGCGACATCGCTTTCGGGTTGCCGCCGCTGCCGCCCTGGACCACGCCGAACCCGCGCGAAGTGCTGCTCACCCCCGGCCCCGACGGAATGCCCAACAGCTTCCTGGAGGCCCATTTCGGCATCGGCGTCTGGGGTCCGCCGCCGGTTGCGCCGCCCATCGTGTTCACCGACCTCCCGCCCGGCGAACTGCACTTCGGGCACTGGATGTTGTTCGGCGCCGAGGTGGTGGAGCGGCACCGCCTGCTGATGCACGTGGGCTACTCGGGCTGCCAGCCCGACCATCCGTTCACCCTCTACGCCAGCGGCGGCTTCATGGAGCCGCTGCCGCCCCAGATCAACGTGGTGCTGGTGCACGAGATCGAGGAGGACTGCGACGCGTGGTTCGAGTCCACGCTGACCTTCGACCTGTACCCGCTCTGGGAGAGCTATCTGGACACCTACGGTCCCGGGATGCTGCTGATGAACCTGATCGGCATCGACGGCGCGGCGCACCAGCTCGCGTTCCCCGTCTTTCCGGAGGACTAGCCGCCGCTCGGAGTCAACCGCGCGAACGAGCCCCGCTTCATCAGAGGCGGGGCTCGGCATTGTCCGCGGGGGCGGGTTGCCGGTAGCGCTCGCGCAGCACCGCCGCGTGGTGCAGCTCGTGCCCGGCGACCTCCTTCACGCCCCACTTGTCCGGCGCGTAGCGGCGAAGCGCGCCCTCCGCGCCGAAACCGGCGACCAGGGCGGCGGTCTCCTCCACGCTCCGGGCGAGCCTGTCCGGGATGTCGCCGTCGGGGACGAGGTCGATGTAGCGGCCGATGTAGGGCGCGTACGCGGCCGGGGCGGGGCGGGGCATGTCGGTCACGGCAACCTCAGGCGAAGAAGAGGTAGGTGACGAGGATCGCCGCCAGGACGCCCGCCGCGTCGGCGGCCAGACCGCAGGCCAGCGCGTGGCGCGTGCGCCGGATGCCGACACTGCCGAAGTACACCGCCAGCACGTAGAAGGTCGTCTCGGTGCTGCCCTGCACCACGCTGGCCACGCGGCCGGCGAAGGAGTCCGCGCCGTGGGTCTGCATGGTCTCGATCAGCAGGCCGCGCGCCCCGCTGCCCGACAGGGGCTTCATCAGGGCCGTGGGCAGCCCGTCGACCCAGCGCGTGTCCAGGCCCAGGCCGTCGGCCGCGGCGCGCACGCCGTCGAGCAGCAGGTCCAGGGCGCCGCTGGCGCGGAAAACGCCGATGGCCACCAGCATGGCCACCAGATAGGGGATGATGCCGACGGCCACCCCGAACCCCTCCTTGGCGCCGTCGACGAAGACCTCGTAGACGGGCACCTTGCGCCGGACGGCCGCCCACACGAACGCCACGATCACCAGGAATATCAGCGTGTTCGCCAGCAGCGCCGACTGGGTCTGCACCTGGTCGCGGTCCAGCTGCGCGAAGTAGGCCACCAGCCCGGCCACCACCGCCGTCATGACGCCCAGATAGCCCAGGATCACCGGGTCGTGCAGCCGCCGGCGCTGCACCAGCCCGGTCACCAGCAGGCCGGTCAGCGTGCTGCAGAAGGTGGCGATGAGGATCGGCAGGAAGACGTCGGTGGGGTCGGCGGCGCCCATCTGTGCGCGGTAGGTGAAGATGGTCACGGGCAGGATCGTCACGGCCGAGGTGTTGATCACCAGGAACAGGATCTGGTCGTCGCTGGCCGTGTCGTCGCTGGCGTTCAGCGACTGCAGCTCGCGCATGGCGTTCAGACCCAGGGGCGTGGCGGCGTTGTCCAGGCCGAGCATGTTGGCGGCCATGTTCATGGTGATGGCGCCCTCGGCCGCGTGTCCCGCCGGCACCGACGGGAAGAGGCGGCGCAACAGCGGGCCGAAGAGGCGCGCCAACAGCTCGACCGCGCCGCCCCGCTCGCCCAGGCGCATGAAGCCGAGCCAGAGGCACATGACCCCCGTCAGGCCCAGGGCGATCTCGAAGGCGGTTCCGGCCAGCTCGAACGTCGCACCCACCATGTCCGCGAAGACGCCGGTGTTGCCCAGGAACAGGGCCTGAACGAGGGCGGCCAGCAGGGCGGCGAAGAAGAAGCCGGCCCATATCTTGTTCAGCATGCGTCCTCCCGGTTGCCGTCGAGTCTAGCGGCGGGGTTCGGCACTGTCATGGTCTATGTTGAGATGTGCGCCGAACTGTGGGATGCTCGGACCGGAGGTTCCGCCGATGAACGACGTTTTCCGTACCCTGCTCCAGCCCAATCCGGCGGGGCACCTGCCCCTGGTCGACACCACGGCCTGGCTCCACCCCACCGCCCAGCTCATCGGCAAGGTGCGCGTGGGCGCCGACGTGATGATCTGCGCCAACGCCGTGCTTCGCGCCGACGAGACGACCGAGGACGGACGTGTCGCGCCGGTGGAGATCGGGCCGGGCAGCAACGTCCAGGAGGGCGCGATCGTGCACGCCCTGGCCGGCACGCCGGTGGTGGTGGGCCAGGGCGTCAGTCTCGCCCACGGCTGCGTGGTGCACGGGCCCTGTCTGGTGTCCGACGGCTGCTTCGTGGGCTTCCGCGCCGTGGTCTTCCACGCCAACCTGGGCGAGGGGGTCATGGTGTCGGCCGGCGCCGTGGTGCAGGGCGTGGACCTGCCGGCCGGGGTGCACGTGCCGCCGGGCGCGGCCGTGACCACCGAGGAGGAGGTGGCGGTCCTGCGCCGGGTCACGCCCGAGGAACGGGCCCTGCTGGACGCCATCGCGGCGGAGAACCAGGAACTGCTGACGGGCTACCGGCGTGTATTCGCAGGAGGCTAGGGGACCATGAGATCCATACTCGACATCTTCGGCTGGCTGGCGGTGCTGGGTGGCGTCGTGTTGACCGTGCGCGCCCTGCTGCTCAACACCCATCTGCGATCGGACGAGCAGACGCCGGCGCGGCGACCGACCGTCGGCCTGACGTCGGAAGGTAAGCGCACGCTCTTGCGGGGCATCCTGCTGCTGATCCTCGGCCACATCCTCAAGGACGTCCTGCCCAGCTTCGTCGATCAGCTGCCGGGGGCGTGACCGGTGGAATGTCTCTGGCACGGTTCCCTGGCCAAGATGCGCGTCGTGCACGACGATCCCGTCTCCTACTTCCTGCGCGACGGCCGGCACGAACCCGGTGAGCGCACCGAGGACCTTCCCCTCAACGCGCTGCTCGGCCGCTCGGTCGAGCTGCGCTTCGACGGTGAGATCCGTTGCGTCGCCTGCGGCCGCGCCCTCAAGAAGACAGTCGGCCAGGGGTTCTGCTTCCCCTGTTCGCAGACGCGCGCCGACGCCGACATCTGCATGGTCAAACCCGAACTCTGCCACTATTTCGAGTCCGACAACCCCTGCCGCGAGGACGGCTTCGCGCAGGCCAAATGCTTCCAGCCGCACGTGCTGTACGTCTCGCTCACCTCGGGCCTCAAGGTCGGCGTCACCCGCCGGGTCAACGTGCCCTCGCGCTGGATCGACCAGGGCGCGGTGCGCGCGGTCCCGCTGGCGGAGATGCCCAGCCGCCGCGAGGTGGGACTCGTCGAGCACGACCTGTCGCGGCGCTTCGACGACCGCACCCACTGGATGCGCATGCTCAAGGAGGAGCATCCCGAGGGGGATCTGGCGGACATGGCCGAGCGGGTGCTGGACGAGCTGGAGGTGATGGGCGTGCCGGAACTGCCCGAGGAGAAGCGCGTCGAGCACGTCTTCCGCTATCCCGTGCTGCTCTACCCGCGGAAGGTCGAGAGCTTCAACCTGGACAAGATGCCGGTCGCGGGCGGCGTCCTGCAGGGAATCAAGGGGCAGTACCTGATCTTCGATGCCGGCGCGATCAACGTGCGCAAGTTCACCGGCTACCGCGTCGCCGTGCACGGGGAGACGCCATGAGATGGGCGAGGACCAGCGCCTCGTCCGCGGGGACCTGGCTGGGGCCGGCGGCCGCGGTCCTGCTGCTGGCGCTGGTCGATCTGGACCCGCAGCGGGCGTCGGTGACGGCCATGGCGGCGATCGCGGCGTGGATGGCCGTGTGGTGGATGACCGAGGCGGTGCCGCTGGCAATCACGGCGCTGCTGCCGGTGGCCCTGTACCCCCTGCTGGGCATCATGTCGAGCAAGGCCATCGCGCCGTTCTACTTCAACAGCATCATCTTCCTCTTTCTGGGCGGCTTCATGGTGGCGCTGGCCATGGAGCGCTGGAGCCTGCACCGGCGCATCGCCCTGCGCATCATCACGGCGGTCGGCGGCGGGCCCAACCGGATCGTGCTCGGCTTCATGAGCGCCGCCGCGTTCCTGTCCATGTGGATCAGCAACACCGCGACGGCCATGATGATGGCCCCCATCGCCCTGGCCGTGATCAAGGGCCTCGGCGAGGAGGGCGATGCGGGCGAGAGGCGCCGCTTCGCCGCGGCCCTGCTGCTGGGCACCGCCTACGGCTGCTCGGTGGGGGGGCTGGCTACCCTGATCGGCACGCCGCCCAATCCGCTGCTGGTCAGCAACCTGCAGCTGCTCTTTCCCGACGCGCCGGAAATCTCCTTCGCCGGCTGGATGGTGATCGGCCTGCCCGTGTCCGCAGTGATGCTGGCCGTGGTGTGGATGCTGCTCTCCGCCATGTTCGGCCTGCGCCGCCTGGCGGGGCTCATCGATCACGGCGTTTTCGCGGCGGAGCGTGTGCAGCTCGGGCCGCCCAGCTTCGAGGAGAAGGTGGTCTTCGCCGACTTCGCCCTGTTGGCGCTGCTGTGGCTGACCCGCACGGGCCTGCGCCTGGGCGAGGTGTCGCTGCCGGGCTGGTCGTCGCTGCTGCCCGACGGCGCCCTGGTCGATGACGGCACCGTGGCCATCGTGATGGCGCTACTGCTGTTCATCGTCCCCAGCCGCGCCCGGCCCGGCGTGCGCCTGATGGACTGGCGCGCCGCCCGCAGGCTGCCCTGGGCCATCGTGCTGCTCTTCGGCGGTGGCTTCGCCCTGGCCAAGGGATTCGTGGACGCGGGCCTGTCCGAATGGCTCGGCGAGCGCATGACCGGCCTGTCGAGCCTGCCGCCCGTGCTGATGGTCCTGGCCGTCTGCCTGATCATGACGTTCCTGACCGAACTGACCAGCAACACGGCCACCACGCAGATGGCGCTGCCGGTGGTGGCGAGCGTGGCGGTGGCGATCCACGTCAACCCCCTGCTGCTGATGGTGCCGGCCACCCTGTCGGCGTCCTGCGCCTTCATGCTGCCGGTGGCCACGCCGCCCAACGCCATCATCTTCGGCACGGAGATGATCGGGATCAGGGAGATGGCGCGCGCCGGCGTGGTGCTGAACCTCGTCGGGGCCCTGATCATAACGGCGGCGATCTATCTGCTCGGCGCGGCCGCGTTCGGAGGGGACATGGGCGCGACGCCCGTCTGGGCGGAGCAGGCGGCGGGCGCGTTGCGATGAGCGAGATGGAGATCGATGGCGTCCTGGACCTGCACATGTTCCGCCCGGAGGATGTGAAGGAGTTGGTGCGCGACTATCTTGACCTCTGTTTGGAACGCGGGATCCTCGACGTGCGCATCATCCACGGCAAGGGCATCGGCGTGCAGCGCGAGACGGTGCGCGCCGTGCTGGCGAAGCATCCGGCCGTGGAGAGCTACGGCCACCCGGGCGACGCGGGTTCCTGGGGAGCGACAGTGGTGCGCCTGCGTGCAGGGGAAGACGGTGGGTAAGTACAAGAAACGACAGCCGGGCAGCAGCGGGCGCAGCAAGGGTATCGGGCGCTCGATCCGCCACGAGACTGGCGAAGCGCCGCGCGGCGGCCGCTCG
>JAHIYU010000059.1 GCA_018814885.1 bacterium
ATCTGCGCCCCCGTCGCCGACAACGTGCTGACGCCGGACTTCGCGGCCCCCGCGCTGCACCTGCCCCTGTTCGGCGACCGCGTCGCGGCCGGCTTCCCCTCGCCCGCCGACGACCACCTCGACAACAAGCTCGACCTCAACGAGCACCTGGTGAAGCGCCCCGCCGCCACCTTCTTCGTGCGCGTGGAGGGCCGGTCGATGATCGGCGCCGGCATCCATCCCGACGACATCCTGGTGGTGGACCGCTCGCTCGAGGCGAGCAACGGCAACATCGTCGTGGCGGCCGTCGACGGCGAACTCACGGTCAAGCGCCTGCACTATCGCCGGGCGCGGCTGTTCCTGGAGCCCGAGAACCCCGACTACGACCCCATCGAGATCACCGGCGAGACCGACCTGGTGGTCTGGGGCGTGGTCACCAGCGTCATCCACAAGGTCTAGGCAGGTGTGACATGTCGCGCGTCTTCGCCCTGATCGACTGCAACAACTTCTACGTCTCCTGCGAGCGGGTCTTCGATCCCCGCCTGCGGGACGTGCCCGTGGTGGTCCTGTCCAACAACGACGGCTGCGTGATCGCGCGCTCGGCCGAGGCCAAGGAGATGGGCATCCCCATGGCGGCGCCCTTCTTCGAGTTCCGCCGGCTCGCGCAGCACAAGAAAGTGAAGGTCTTCTCCTCCAACTACGCCCTCTACGGGGACATGTCCGCGCGGGTGATGCGCACGCTGGCCGAGTTCACGCCGCGCCTGGAGATCTACTCCATCGACGAGGCTTTCCTGGACCTCAGCGGCAACGGGCGGCGCGACCTGATCGCCTACGGGCGCGAAATCGCCGCGACGGTGCGGCGGGCCACGGGCATCCCCGTCTCGGTGGGCCTGGGGCCGACCAAGGTGCTGGCGAAGATCGCCAACCGCATCGCCAAGCGGAACCCGGAGACCGGCGGCGTGCTGGACTTCACCGCCCTGGGACCCCACCGCGAGGCGCACCTGGCGCAGATCGACGTGAAGGACGTGTGGGGGATCGGCAGACGCTGGTCCGAGAGGCTCAGGCAACTGGGGATCAGCACCGCGCTGGACCTCCGCGAAGCCGACCCCCACCAGATCCGCCGCCGCCTGAGCGTCGTCGGCGAGCGCATCGTGCGCGAGCTGCGCGGCACCTCCTGCCTGGCGCTGGAGGATGCACCACCCAAAAAACAGCAGATCATGACCTCGCGGACCTTCGGCGAGCGCGTCACCGATCACCGGAGCATGCGCGAGGCCATGGGCACCTTCACCGCGCGCACCGCCGAGAAGCTGCGCGAGCAGAGGTCGCGGGCCCGGGCGTTGACGGTCTTCATCACCACCAGCCCCTTCAACGAACGCGAGCCCCGCTACAGCAACAGCGCCACGCGCGCCCTGCCCGGCGCCACCCGCGACTCCGGCGAACTGATCGCCGCCGCCATCGACGCCCTCGACGAGATCTGGAAACCCGGCTACCGTTACATGAAGGCGGGCGTGATGCTGCTGGACCTCGTGCCCGAGAGCCACGACCAGGGCGCCCTCTTCGCCGCGCCGCAGCCGCGGTCGCGCGGCCGCTCCAGCAGCCTGATGGACGTCCTGGACCGCCTGAACCGTGACCTGGGCCGCGGCACGGTGCGCTACGCCACCGAGGGATTGCGCAAGGCGTGGCGCATGAAGCAGGAGCACCGCTCCCCCGCCTACACCACGCGCTGGGACCAGCTGCCGGTGGTGCGGGGGTAGCTTCACGGAGTGCATGCGGTCAACCTGGAGGGGCCATGGGACGAGCACATCGATGCATACGGGTTGCCCCCCTCCTGGCCCTCATCGCGGCCGGTGGCCTGACGGCGGGCTGCAGCGGCCCCGACGACATCCACCGCTTCGAGTACGGGGTGATGGGCACCGTCGCCCGCGGCGAGATCTACGTCTGGGACCGGACCGAGACGCGTTCGCCGGCGCAGCTGGTGCAGGCGACCTTCGACAGTGTGGACGTGAGCCTGAGTTCCTGGCGCGACGACTCGGAGGTCGGACGCTTCAACGCGGCCCCCGCCGGCACGACGTTGACCGCCTCGAAGTGGTTGAGCACCTGCCTGCGCGTCTCCGACGAGCTGCGCGAGGTCAGCGGCGGCGCCTTCGATCCCAGCGCGGGGCCGCTGATGGACCTGTGGGGCTCCTACCGGCGACAGGGACGCCTGCCCACGGCGAGCGAGCTGGACTCGGCCCTGGCGCTGCTCGGAGGCTACGCGCACGACCCCTTCCGCCGCACCCTGACCAAGACCCGCGCCGGCACCCGCCTGGACCTGGGCGGCATCGCCAAGGGCTTCGCCGTGGACCGGGCCGTCGCCAACCTCATCGAGTTCGGCACCAGCAGCGCCCTGATCGACCTGGGCGGCAACGTCTTCGCCCTGGGCCTGCCCGAGGGCCGCGACGCCTGGCGCGTGGGCGTGCGCGATCCGCAGGACCCCGGCGAGATCCTCGCCACCTTCACCATGGTGAACCGGGCCGCGGCCACCAGCGGCGCCTATGAACGCTTCGTCGAGATCGACGGCCGCCGCTACGGGCACGTCATGAATCCGGCCACCGGGCGTCCCGCCGAGGGATTGCTCAGCGCCACGGCCGTCTGCCGCTCCGCCACGCTGGCGGACGGGCTGTCCACCACCCTCTTCGTCCTGGGACCCGATCGGGCGATGCGCCTCCTGTACGAGCACTATCCCCACGTGGACGCCATCCTGATCGTGCCCGCCGAGGAGGCCGCCACGGCACGGATCCTCGCGACGGCCGGCCTCGAGGGCAACCTGAGCCTGCGTCCGGAATACCGGAACCGCTACGCGCTGGAGTTCCTCGATTTCTGAAACAAACGGCCATTTCCATCCCCAAACAGGGTATCTTTCTTGGCGAGGCAGCGGAAAAGGTAGTACATTGCAGCGTGAATTTAGAGCAATCTGGACCGGATTCCAACGGACGAGAACGTCCGCCCGTCTATGCCCGACGGACGGCGCTCAAGAGGGATGAACCGATGTCGACCGAAGTCATCAAGCAGGAAGACGTGGTGATCCGCTTCGCCGGCGATTCTGGCGACGGCATGCAGATCACCGGCAGCCAGTTCACCGAGACCACGGCGCTGGTCGGCAACGATCTGGCCACCTTCCCCGATTTCCCGGCGGAGATCCGCGCCCCCGCGGGCACGCGCGCCGGCGTCTCGGGCTTCCAGATCCGTTTCAGTTCGGGTGACATCTTCACGCCGGGCGATTCGCCAGACGTGCTGGTGGCCATGAACCCGGCCGCGCTGATCACGAACTACCAGGACCTCAAGCCGGGCGGCATCGTCATCGCCAACACCGATGCCTTCACCGAGAAGGACCTGGCGCAGGCCAAGCTGGATACGAACCCCCTCGAGGACGGGACCCTCAGCGCCTACCGCGTCATCAAGATCGACATCAGCACGCGGGTGGCACAGGCCCTGGTCGACTCGCCCCTGAACAAGCGGGACGTCCTGCGCTGCAAGAACTTCTACACGCTGGGACTGATGTACTGGCTGTTCAGCCGACCCACCGAGCCCACGCTCGAGTGGCTGGCGCAGAAGTTCGCCAAGCGCCCCGAGCTCGTCGAAGCCAACCAGATGGCGCTCCGGGCGGGCTACAACGCCGGCAACACGCTCGAGCTCTTCCAGGGACGCTTCACGGTCGCGCCCGTGGAGAATGTCCCGCAGGGGACCTATCGCAACATCATGGGCAACGAGGCCCTGGCCCTGGGACTCGTCGCCGGCGCCGAACTGGCCGGGCTGCGGGCCTTCCTGGGCTCCTATCCGATCACGCCGGCCACCGACATCCTCCAATACCTGTCCACCATGAAGGGCCACGGCGTGGTCACCGCCCAGATGGAGGACGAAATAGCGGGCATCTGCACCGCCATCGGCGCGTCCTACGCCGGCATGCTCGGCATCACCACCACCTCCGGACCGGGGCTCGCGCTCAAGACCGAGGCCCTCGGGCTCGCGGTGATGACGGAACTCCCGCTGGTGGTCGTCGACGTGCAGCGGGCCGGGCCATCGACAGGCATGCCCACCAAGGTGGAGCAGGCGGACCTCAACCAGGCCCTCTACGGGCGCAACAGCGAGGCGCCCTTGCCGGTCATCGCCTGCTCGTCGCCGGCCGACACCTTCGACTGCACGGTCGAAGCCTGCCGCCTTGCCGTGGAGTACATGACGCCTGTGCTGCTGTTGAGCGACAACTACATCGCCAACGGCGCCGAGCCCTGGCGTCTGCCGGATCTCGACGCGATGCAGCCGTTCAAGGTCAGCCGCGCCAAGGCGGGCGACGACTTCCAGCCCTATGCGCGCGATGAGAGACTCGTGCGCCCCTGGGCCGTGCCGGGCACGCCCGGCCTGCAGCACCGGATCGGCGGCCTGGAGAAGGAGCACCTGACCGGCAACGTCAGCTATGACCCGGACAACCACCAGGTGATGGTCCAGTACCGGTTGGACAAGGTGCTCGGGATCCGGGACACCATCCCCACGCCGCAGGTCGGCGGCGCCGAATCCGGCGACATGCTCGTTATCGGCTGGGGCTCCACCTACGGCGCCATCCACACCGCCGTGGCGAAGCCGGAGAAACCCGGACAGCGGGTGGGGCACCTCCATCTGCGGCACCTCTTTCCGTTGCCAAACGGACTCGCGGAGATCTTCGCCCGCTACGAGAAGATCCTGGTGCCGGAGCTCAACATGGGCCAGCTGGCCAGATACCTGACGAGCGAGTATCCGCAGTTCCGCTTCACGGCGATGCACAAGGTGAAGGGCAAGCCGTTCAAGGCCGCCGAGATCCGGGCGCGCGTCACAGCCATGCTGGAGGACCGGTCATGAGCGAAACCCAGTTGAAATCCCGCGACTTCAGGCCGAACCAGGAAGTCCGCTGGTGCCCGGGTTGCGGCGATTACGCCATCCTCAACGCCACCCAGCAGGCCTTCGCCGAGATCGGCATACCCAAGGAGGATATCGTCATCGTGTCCGGGATCGGCTGTTCCAGCCGCTTCCCCTACTACATCGACACCTACGGCTTCCACAGCATCCACGGGCGCGCCCTGGCCATCGCCACCGGCGTGAAGGTCGCCAATCCCGACCTGTCGGTCTGGGTGGCGACCGGCGACGGCGACGCCATGTCCATCGGCGGCAACCATCTGATCCACGCCTTGCGCCGCAACGTCGACATCAAGATCCTGATGTTCAACAACGAGATCTACGGCCTGACCAAGGGACAGTACTCCCCCACCAGCCCCCGGGGGAAGAAGACCAAG
Source organism: bacterium (assembly GCA_018814885.1). NCBI lineage: Bacteria > bacterium. The sequence goes on from JAHIYU010000059.1 coordinate 5,280, forward strand.
ACCTCTCCCTTCGGATCGCTCGACCATCCCTTCCATCCCCTCGAGCTGGCCCTGGGCGCCGGCGCCAGCTTCGTGGCCCGCACCATGGACACGCAGCCCAAGCACATGAAGGAAGTCCTGCTGGCCGCCGCCGCCCACAAGGGGTCGGCCTTCGTCGAGATCTGGCAGAACTGCATCATCTTCAACGACGGCGCCTTCAAGGACTGGACGCACAAGGACACGCGCGACGACAACACCGTGGTGCTGCGTCCCGGCCAGCCCATGGTCTTCGGCAAGGACAACGAGAAGGGCCTGCACGTGGATTGTCACGGCAACAGCATCGTGAGCGCCAAGGAGGCCATGGTGTGGGACCCCGGCACGCCCACGCCCGTGCCGGCCTATCTCCTGGCTGCCCTGGACCGCGAGCCCGACATGCCGCGGGCCGTCGGCATCTTCCGCGACGTGGCGCTGAGCACCTACGAGCAGGAGATCAACGACCAGATCGCACAGGTGCAAGCCGGCAACGGCGAGAGCACGCTCAGAGACCTGATCTACACGCAGGACGCCTGGACGGTCGACTGAGCCCGTCGTACCGGTCGACATCGCGACGCCGCTCTCCTGGGAGCGGCGTCTTTTCTGCTGGCGATCGACGCCGGACAGGTCGATCGTTGACAAGCTGGAACCCGCATCGGTAGGCTGCTCCGATCGTCGATGCGGACACCGGGAGGAACACGGCATGACACAACAGCGCGGACAGTGGAGCGGCCGACTCGGATTCATCCTCGCCGCGGCGGGCAGCGCCATCGGCCTGGGCAATCTCTGGAAGTTCCCCTACATCGCATACGAGAACCAAGGCGGGGCCTTCGTCATCGTCTACATCGGCGCGGTGGCCCTGGTGGGGCTGCCCATCATGCTGGCCGAGATCGTCCTGGGCAGGCGCAGCCAGCGCAATCCCGTCGGAGCCTTCATGCTGCTGGGCGAGAACCGCCCGGGCGGCTCCCTGTGGACCGGCATCGGCGTGCTCGGGGTGATCGCCGGCTTCGTGATCCTCTCGTACTACTGCGTGATCGCCGGCTGGACCCTGCGCTATATCCTGATGGCCGTCGGCGGCCAGCTGGGCGACCTGGCCGGAACGGCCGATGGTCTCGAGGAATATTTCGGCGGATTCCTCGCCAGCGGCCCGCAGCAGACCCTCTGGTATACCGCCTTCATGGCCATGACCGTCGGCGTTGTCTTCTTCGGCGTGCAGCGAGGGATCGAACGCGTGGCCAAGGTGCTGGTGCCGGCGCTGTTCGCGATCCTGATCGCACTGGCCATCTACGCCACGACCACCGACGGTTTCGGACGGGCCATGACCTTCCTCTTCCGCCCCAACTTCCACGACCTGAGCCGCGGCGCGGTTCTCGAGGCGCTCGGCCACAGCTTCTTCACCCTGAGCCTGGGCATGGGCGCCATGCTGACCTACGGCAGCTACATGAGGCGGCAGGACTCCATACCCCGCGCGGCCCTGACCATTTGCATGCTGGACACGCTGATCGCCCTGCTGGCCTGCGTCATCATGTTCTCGATCATCTTCAGCTTCGACCTCGAGGTGCGCAAGAGCTCCACCATCCTGTTCACGACCCTGCCCCTGGTCTTCTTCAAGCTGCCGGGCGGATCGCTGATCAGCGCCTTCTTCTACCTGCTGGTGGCCCTGGCGGCCCTGACCAGCACGATCAGCCTGCTGGAGGTGGTCGCGAGCTTCGCCATCGATCAGCTCAGGTGGACGCGCCGCCAGGCGGTCCTGACGATGGGCGGTGCCATCTACGTCTTCGGCGTCCTCAGCGCCTGGAGCTTCGGCGGCAGCCCCGCGCTCACGGAGATCAACCTGATCGGGAGGGCGTCGACGGCCGGCGTCTTCGGCACGCTCGACTACCTGGCCAGCAACTGGTTCCTGCCGGTGGGCGGGCTCCTGATCGCCCTTTTCACGGGCTGGGTGCTGCTGGGCAGGGACGCCCGTCAGGAGCTGGAACAGGGACACGGACCGTTCGGCCTGTTCGCCGGCTGGCAGGTCCTGGTCCGCTTCGTGGCACCCCTGGTGGTGGGGGCGATCATCGTGAGCGTGATCCTGGGCGCCGAGTACCAGTAGGCGGGGCGGCAGCGCCGGGATGCATGGCCAGGTCGATCCGGCCCGGGTGCGTCTCCGCTTCGTTCAGATGCCCCCGTCCACGATGATCGGCCTCTGGTAGACCGCGATCATCACGAACGCCAGGTTCATGCCCACGACGAACAGGAGAAAGAAGACGATCCAGATCCAGGGATTCTTCTTCATCCAGCGCCACATCGTCATGGCCCCCTGAAGGTGACTTCCAACCGTCGGCTCTGACCGGACAGCGAGTCGGTCACCGAGATGAAGACCGGAAACGACCCGCTGTACTCCGGCCTCGCCACGTAGAGGAAGACGGGCGACTGGCCGTCGCGCATCCCCTCCAGATGCAGCAGCGGCTGGGGGACGATCGCCTCGACCGCCGGACCGTCGCCGTCCTCCACCTCGATCAGGTAGGTGGCCGCCTCGTCGTCCTTGTTCTGGATGTGCAGGTTGATCAGATTGCGGATGCGCGCACCCTCGATGACGTAGGGCAGTCCCTTCGTCCGCAGGGCAGTGGCCTGGAAGTTCTCGCGGCTGGCGACCGACAGCGTGGCCACGGCCAAGCCGACCAGGCCCATGAAGGCATAGATGAAAGAACGCGGCCGCAGAAGATTCCTGCGCCCTTCGCCGCGGAACGAGCGCTGGGAATCGTAGCGCACCAGACCGCGCGGCCTGCCGATCTTGTCCATGATGTCGTCGCAGGCATCGACGCAGTTGGCGCAACCGACACACTCGAGCTGCAGACCGTTGCGTATGTCGATACCGGTGGGACAGACCTCGACGCAGCGGTAGCAGTCGACGCAGTCGCCGCCGTCGTCCACGCCCTTGCGCCGGGGCTCGCCTCGTATCTCGTCATAACCGATGATGATCGTGTCCTCGTCGATCAGCGCCGACTGCAGGCGGCCATACGGGCAGATGACGATGCAGGTCTGCTCACGGAACCAGCTGAAATTGAAGTACATCACGAGGGTCCAGAAGGTGGTCCAGCCGAAGGCCGACAAGTGGGTGGCGGGATCTTCCCACACCGCATGGATCAGCTCGCGGACCGGCAGGAAGTAGGACAGGAAGATGTGCGCGAGCAGCGAGGAGCCGGCGAGTATGAGCACGTGCTTGGCCAGCTTGCGCAGGAACCTGGCGCCGGTCAACGGCCCCAGGTTGCGGCGGATGCGCACCACGCGCGGGCCCTCGATCAGGCGTTCCAGCTTGCGGAAGACGCCCTCCATGAAGACCGTCTGCGGGCAAACGTATCCGCACCAGATCCTGCCCCACAGCGCCGTCACCACGAAGAGGCCGAAACCGAGGCCGGTGAGCACGAAGAACATCAGGTAGAAGTCCTGATTGGTGAAGGCGAAGCCGAAGAGATGCGCGGCACGTCCCGGCAGATCCACGTGGATCAGGGGGTGGCCGCCCACCCGGAGCCAGGGCATCAGCGCATAGATCGTGATCAACAGGGGGAACAGCAGGTTCTTCAGCATCTGCCAGCGACCATGCACATCTGCGGGATGGAGGAAGTTGCGCGACCCGTCGCTGTTGATGCTGTAGACGGTGTCCAGATCGGGTCGCCGCTTGCGCGACGCCCCGCCGTCGCTTCGATCAGCCATTGTCCGGAGCACCCTCCGGCGGGATTCCCGCACCCGCCGCCTCGGGCTCACCCTCGGGGGCCTTGCCGGGCACGTTGGTGTTCTTGATGCTGATGACGAACGCGACCAGATCCTGCACGCGCGAAGGACCCAGCTGACCGCCCCACGCCGCCATCCCCTTGGCCGGCACGCCGTCGGTCACGGTCTTGAGGATGTCGGTGGGAGCGCCGCCGTTCAGCCAGTGGCCGTCGGTCAGGTTGGGACCGACCAAGCCCTGTCCTCGATCCAGGTGACAGACCACGCAATAGGTCGAGAAGAGCTCGCGTCCCCTGGCCACGGTCTCCGGGAGCGTGGCCATGAGCATCAGGCTCTCGTCGGTGATGCCGCCTTCGGCCATCTTGGCCAGCTGGGCCTCGGCGGCGGCGATCATCTCCTGGTCGTACCTGGCCAGGGGCAGGTCCACGACCCTGAAGGTGTGGAAGACCAGCCAGTAGCCGAGCGCGAAGACGCAGGTGCCGTAGAGGATGATCAGCCACCAGTTCGGCAAGCGGTTGTCGTACTCCTCGATCCCGTCGTAATCGTGCCCGCGCAGCACGTCGGTCTTGTATTCGCTCATTCCCGTACTCCCTCTTCAGCGGGCGCCGCGTCGGCCTCGTCTTCGAGCGGCAGCGAGGCCATCCGTCCCACGTTATCGTCGTTTCGCAAAAGGACGAACACGTAGAACAGCACCGCCAAGAACGCGATGATGAAGGTCACCAGGCCGACCAGCGGCCACGCCAGGTATTCGTTCCCCCGGAAGAACCACTGGAACATGTCAGTCCTCCCCCCGGGCCGCCAGCGCGTCTCCGGCAGCCGGTGCCGTTGGTTGCGGACCGCGTCCGAGGCGCTGCAAGTAGGCGATCAGGGCGGTCAGCTTGCTGTCGGGCTCGACGACGATGTCCATGTCGGCCAGGTCGTCCGTGATGAGCCTGCCCTGGCCGAGCGCCGTGGCGGCGGCGGACGCGATCAGCTCGTCGGCGTAGGGCACGCCCAGGGTGCGCAGCACCTGCATCTTCCTGGCCGTGCCCGCGAAGTCCGCGGCCTGATCCTTCAGATGCGGATACGTCGGCATGTTGGAACCCGGCGAAGTGTTGCGCGGATCCATCATGTGCAGGTAGTGCCACAGATTGGCGTACTTGCCGCCTACCCGGTGCAGATCCGGCCCGGTCCGCTTCGATCCCCACTGGAACGGCGTATCGTAGATGAATTCCTCGGCCCGCGAGTACGCGCCGTAACGCAGCGTCTCGTGGCGGAAGGGCCGGATCATCTGGCTGTGACAGACGTAGCAGCCCTCGCTCACGTACACGTCGCGGCCCTCGAGCTCGAGGGGACTGTAGGGCATCTGCACGAAGACGTACGCGCCGCCCTCGGCCCAGACCGAATCGGCCAGCGCGACCCTGGGGGTCACGTCCTTCTTGGCGATCACCACGGGGATGATCTCCACCAGGCCGCCGACCAGAATCGCCAACAGCACCAGCACCGTGAAGGCCACCGAATGGCCCTCGACCAGATCATGCCAGCCCTGGCCGGTCCTGCGGAAGCCGATGGACATGGCCGCGGCGATGATCACCACGATGAAGCCTGCGAGCGCGATGGCGCTGCCGAGCACGCCGGTGACGAAGAGGACCAGGGACAACAGCACGAGCACGAGCGAGTAGACCACGGGCGCACCGCCCAGGAGCCGCCAGAAGCCGGGGCCGTCCTTGACGTAGCCCTGAACCTCGATCGCCACGTCGTGCGCCTTGCCGCTGCGGATCGTCGCCCAGAGGTTGACGATCATCATGACGGCGCCCACGAGATAGGCCAGCCCTCCGAGCATGCGCATATGGTACATGTGGCGCGAGGCCAGAAGGCCCTCTATGAAGTCGGGGTACTTGAGAAAGGCGTCGGCGTCCAGCGCGCGCCAGAACAGGCCCTGACTCACGCCCGAGATCCACATGGCGACGATGTAGAGCATGATGCCCAGGGTGCCGACCCAGAAGTGGGCTTCGGCCAGCTTGACCGACCAGAGCCGGGTCTTCCAGAGACGCGGCACCATCCAGTAGAGCATGCCGAAGGCCATGAAACCGTTCCAGCCCAGAGCGCCGCCGTGGACGTGGCCGATGATCCAGTCGGTGTAGTGACCGAGGGCGTTGACGCTCTTGATGGCCAGCAGCGGCCCCTCGAAGGTGGACATGCCGTAGAAGGTCACCGCCACGATGAAGAACTTGATGACCGGGTCGGTGCGCAGCTTGTCCCAGGCGCCGCGCAGGGTCAGCAGGCCGTTGAGCATGCCGCCCCAGGAGGGCGCCCAGAGCATGATGCTGAAGATCATGCCCATGGTCTGGGCCCAGTCCGGTAGCGCCGTGTAGAGCAGGTGGTGGGGCCCGGCCCAGATGTATATGAAGATCAGGGACCAGAAGTGCACGATGGACAGCCGGTACGAGTAGATCGGCCGGTCCGCGGCCTTGGGCAGGAAGTAGTACATGATGCCCATGATCGGCGTCGTCAGGAAGAAGGCCACAGCGTTGTGGCCGTACCACCACTGGACCAACGCGTCCTGCACGCCGGTGAAGACGGAATAGCTGTGGGTCCAGCCGGTGGGAATCTGCAGGTTGTCGACGATGTAGAGCACCGCGATGGTCACGATCGTGGCGATGTAGAACCAGATGGCGACGTAGAGGTTGCGCTCGTTGCGCTTGCCCAGGGTCCAGAAGAAGTTCACGGCGAAGACGACCCAGACCAGCGCCACCGCGAGGTCGATGGGCCATATCAGCTCCGCGTATTCCTTGCTCTGGGTGAGGCCCAGGGGATAGGTCACCGCAGCGGCGACGATGATCAGCTGCCAGCCCCAGAAGTGGACCCGGCCGAGCGCGTCGGAGGCGAGACGCGTCTTCAGCAGGCGCTGGGTCGAGTAGTAGATGCCGGCGAACATCATGTTGCCGACGAACGCGAAGATGGCCGCATTGGTGTGCAACTGGCGCAGCCGCCCGAACGAGGTCCACTGCAGGCCGAGGTTGGCCTGCCAGAAGGACAGCTGGGTCGCGACGATGACCCCGACGAGCAAAGCCACCGCGGCCCACAGGATGGTCGCGATGGTGAATGCGCGCACGATACCGTCGTCGTAGATGACGCGCTTGGTCACGGAAGTTGTGGCTTGCATGATGACGCGGAGCCTCCTCTCCTGGTGATGACGGGTTACGAACCCTCTTCGATCGTCTCGTCCACACCGTCATTCACGCCGGTGCCGTCGTCGTCATCCAGGGGCAGCAACGACAGGCGGTCGCCGTGCTCGAAATCGCCGCTCTTCAGTCTCGACACGAAAAGCAACAACCCGCCGATCACGAGCAGCAGACTGACGAAGATGGTCGCGGTCAGGACATCCACGTGGACCTCCCGCCCGCCAGGCGCGCGGCCGTCAGGCTCACGACGGTCACCGAGCTCAAGGGCATCAGCACGGCGGCGACGACGGGCGTCACCAGTCCGCTCAGGCACAGGGCCACGGCCGCCGTGTTGTAGACGGCCGCGAAGACCAGATTGCCGCGCTGGACGGTGCGCAGGCGTCCGGCGGCCTGGAGCGTGCGCCGCACAGCCGATACGCCATCCCCGAGGTAATAGAAATCCGCCTTGTGCGACAGCACGGCGCGGTCGATCGCGGGAGTCGCGGCACACCAGGCCGCGTCGAAGCTGGGACTGTCGTTCAGGCCGTCGCCGATCATCAGCGTATCGTCCGCATCGAGCGCCCTTACCGCCGCGGCCTTCGACTCGGGCGTCAGGCCGCCCCTGGCTCTCGCCGCGGGCAATCCCAGTTCGCCTGCCGCCTCGAGCACGCGCCCGGGCGCGTCGCCGCTGAGCAGGTGCACCTCGTAACCGGCGGCGGCGAGAGAGGCGACTTCCGCTCTCGCATCGAGCTTCATCTCCTCGGCGAAGGTTAAGCCGAGCAAGCAGTTGCCGTCGAGGCTAAAAAAGGTCCTGTCGGTTGGAATTGTCTCGGCATGCCCATCGGGCAGGGCGAAAGCCGCGCGACCGAAGCGCCACACGCCGGCCTCGTCTTCCCATTGCAGTCCGTGACCGCCGATCTCCCGCACCCCGTCGGCCCGGGGATCGAGCACGGCGCCGTCGGGATCGGTCGCCCCGCCGGCCAGGCCGAGCGCGGCGGCGACGCAACGGCTGGCGGGATGGTTGCTGCGACTGGTCATGTTCCAGAGGATCCCGCGCTGCGCGGCGGGCAGGGCCAGCAGACCGCGACGCGACGGATCCGCGAGCATCAGCTTGCCCCGCGTCAGGGTGCCGGTCTTGTCGAAAAGGATCTTTCTGATCCGCAGGGCACGATCCAGATAGCTTCCGCTGCGCAGGAGCACGCCGTGTCGACGCAGGGCCACATGCACGAGTTCGCGCGCCAGGGGCACGGCCAAGCCGAGGGCGCAGGGGCAGGTGACAACCAGGACGGCCACCGCGACCTCGATGGCCTTGCCGAGGCCCTCGCCGCTCCAGATCAGGAAACCGCCCACGGCCAGCAGGAGCACGGCGGTCACGTAGACGGTGGAGATCTTGTGCCACCAGCCCCGGCCCTCCTCCCTCTGTTCGGCGCCGACCCTCAGCAGCCCGTGCAGCCGGGAATCGGAGAAATCCTCCACGGCCGCGACCCGGAATCCCTGCTCGCCGGCGTTGAAAGCTCCGGCGGGCATCTTCTCGCCCGGTTCACGATGCTGCGGGGCGGATTCGCCCGTGATCCAGTCGAGGGAGATGATCGCGTCGCTCCGCATCAGCACGCCGTCGACGGGCACGAGATCGCCAGGGGAGATCCAGATCTCGTCTCCGCCGACGATCTCGGCGGCCGGCACGGCCCGCAGACGACCGTCCTGGAAGCGCCTGGCGTACAGATCGGCGATGCCGCCCGATTCCAGCAGGGCATTGCGGTTCTTCTCCAGCACCCATTCCTGTAGCCAGCGGCCGACCAGCATCAAGGCCACGAAGATGCTGATCGTATCGAAATAGGCGGCAGCGGGGCCTTCTCTGAAGTAAGCGACGGTGGAGCCCGCATAGCCGAGCAGCATGCCCAGGGCGATGGGCAGGTCCAGATGGGCCACGCGCCGCCGCAGGCCGCGCCAGGCGGACGTGAAGAAGGGCCAGCCGCCAATGGCCACCACCAGCCCCGAGAGCACGAAGCTCAACCGGCCGAAGAGCACGTAAGCGGGGCCGTCGTCCTGCGGGGAAAGCCCGAAGTAGTAGCCGAGGCTGTACATCATCACGTTCAGCGCCACCGAGATGGCGATGCCCATGCGGATCTGCAGGGAGCGCGAGCCGCGGCGGCGCGACTTGCGCGGCGGCCCGAAGCGGTAGCCGAATCGTTCCGCCTCGGCGAGATACTCGCCCAGGGCGCCGAGCCGGGTGTCCCACATCAGTTCGACCGTGCCCAGGGCCGGGTTGATGATCAACGACCTGCCGGCCGACCGGCGGGCGAACAGCTGCTCCAGGAGCCAGACGCAAGCGGCGCAGTGGACACCCTGCAGATCCAGACGCAGCCTCACGAGGCCGTCGCCGAGGTCGTTGTCGGGATCGGCGAGCATGAGTTCCAACCACGCCAGGTTGTCGGGACGCAGATCCGGCGGGGGCGCCAGGGAACCGGGACGCAGGTCGTAGAACCGTTCCAGACCGGTTTCGTTGATCAGCTGGTAGACCGTGCGGCAGCCCTGGCAGCAGAAGGGCCCCTGCCCGGGATCGTGGGAGGCGCCGAGATCCAGGCCGCAGTGGATGCACTTGCCGGGTGCCACGGGGGGCGAACCCGCACTTTCGGCGACCTGTGCATTCGTCGATATCCTCGGGGGCGGAACGGGATCCGGTTTGCCCATGGAACAGCGTCTCCTGCACGACGATCGATCGTACCGATTCTTATCCGGAGTGATATCATCCACTTGATATCGACACCACGTTACATCACCGCCGAATCCAAATCAAAATAAACATAACCCGGATTGTTTTGGATCTTGGATGTCCCTTGGCCCGGATCAATCATGAACGAAGTGGGGCCGTTTCCAGGCTGATCGTCATTAACTTCTTACCATATAACAAGTCCACCATACCGAAGATGCGCGACGAGTCCCCAAGCTGCCAGCCCGCGCAGGACGAGTTGCACCGCCATGGCGAGCACCAGGACGGCACCCAGACGATTAAAGAAGCGCCGGCTGGCGACGCTCAGACGAGCGGTGCCCAGTCCCAGCGCCAGCAGGACCGGAACTGTCCCCAGTCCGAAGAAGAGCATGGCCAGGGCCCCCTCGAGCGCGCTGCCGGTAGCCGCTGCGGTCATGGCGACGGTGTAGACCGGCCCGCAGGGCAGGAAACCGTTCGCCATCCCCAGCGCCCACCGACGGGGAACCGTCTGCGCGGTCAGCAATCCCTGGAGCCGGCCGGCGACCAGGCGCTGCATGCGGCCGCTCTCCAGCCAGCGCTGGGTCGGCAGCCAGCCGAGCAAGCCGGCGCCCAGCAGCAACATCAACGTGCCGACCAGGACGGACAAGCCGCCCTGAACCACCTTGCCGCCGCCCGTCAGCAGGGCGGCGGAACCGAGCAGGCCGAGGCCCGCTCCGATCAGCATGTAGCTCGACAGGCGCCCGGCGTGATAGATCGCCAGGCGCCAGAACAGGGCCCAGACACCGGCGCCGCGCTGGGCGACGGACACCGCCCCCACGAGCGGCCCGCACATGCCGATGCAGTGACCGAGGCTGATGGCCAGGCCGGTGCCGACCAGCAACACGAACTCGAACGGCATGGTCGCTTCGCTCATGGGAGTGCCACAGCAATCCACGTCTGGTTCCTTCCTGAATGCGGGCTTCGCGCGAGATTCCCCGAGAAGCTACCTCAGCAGGCTCGTCACCTCAAGTCGCGATAATTGCGGACGTTACAGCTATGAATTGAGACGAGGCCACTGAACGGGGCAGAGCTTTGCTCTTCCCGCACAACCTCTCATGGTCTATTTTCCCCTCGCAGAAGCGAAGACGAAGCTCGAACACTGCTAGGAACATGACCCGAGACGACGATGCGATGCTGCGTGACCTGGAAGCCTGGCGCACCGGGGCGGAAAGCCTTCCGGACGCGTTGCTCCTGTTGCGTGAGGCCGAGCGGCTCGTCACGAGCGACGCGCTGTCCGTCTCGACCTGGCACGCCTTCCTCGACGTAACGCGCGAACCGGAGTTCCTGCAGGCCTTGCCCGGCGACGAGGCCCGGCGGCGCTGGGCCGATGCCGCGATCGCAGCCGTCAGACGCACCGGTTTCACGCTCGAGGACCTGTTGGACCAGCGCGTCGGCGAACATCCCGACCGGACCTGGTTGAGAGAGAGCCCACTGATCGGCGGCAAGGCCTGGAGCTATGCCCGGGTAAGGGCGAAAGCGCGGGCCTACGCCGCGGCCTTCCTCGCTGCCGCGCCCGCGCCGCGCATGGCCCTGCTCACACCCAACAATCCCCGCGGCGTCTTCTGCGACCTTGCCTGCCTGTTGCACGGCATCCTCGTCACGCCCCTCTCTCCCCTCACGGACTCGGAGACGCTGGCCTGGATCTGCGACATCCTCGACATCAACATCATCGTCACCGGCGGCGCGGATCAGGCGGCCCTGGCCGCGACGGTCTGCGAGAGGGCGGCGGACGGCATCGTCCACTTCAGCCTGGAGGACGAACCGCCTCCCGCCTGCGCGGCACGTTCGCTGGAGGAATACTGCGCCACGTTGGCCCGGGCCGGGATCGACGCCGCCCTGGCGGCGCAACCCCGCTTCGACCTGGACGAAGTGGCCACGGTGATGTTCACGTCCGGCAGCACGGGCCGGCCCAAGGGCGTGGAATTCTCCCTCTGCAACCTGGTCAGCAAGCGTTTCGCGCGCGCCGCGGCGCTGCCGGCGGTGGGCCGGGACGAGGTGATGCTCTGCTACCTCCCCCTGTACCACACCTTCGGACGCTACCTCGAACTGCTTGGCTCCATGTTCTGGGGCGGCGAGTACGTCTTCGTCGGCAACAACTCGCGCGCGACCCTGCTGGCGCTCCTCCAGCAGGTCGAACCCACGGGACTGATCAGCATACCCCTGCGCTGGACCGAGATCCGCGAGAGCTGCCTGGCCCATCAAGACGAATCGTCCTCGGGATCGCTCCGCGACGAGGACTTCCGCGCGATCACGGGCCGTCGTCTGCGCTGGGGCCTGTCCGCGGCCGGTTACCTCGATCCCCGGGTGTTCCGTTTCTTCCAGCGTTACGGCGTCGAGCTGTGCAGCGGTTTCGGGATGACCGAAGCCACCGGCGGCATCACCATGACGCCTCCCGGCGGCTACCGGGACGATTCGGTCGGTGTGCCCCTGCCCGGCGTGGATGTCCGGCTGACCGAGCAGGGCGAGATGCAGATCTCGGGACCATACGTCGCCAGCTATCTCGACCAGGACACCCGGCCCGGCGACGGCAGCTGGCTGGCCACCGGCGACCTCTTCCGCCGACACGAAGACGGTCACCTGGAGATCGTCGACCGCATCAAGGACATCTACAAGAACGCCCGGGGACAGACGGTCGCACCTCGGCGCGTCGAGCAGCGTTTCGTGGAGGTGCCGGGCATCCGGCGCGTTTTCCTGGTGGGCGACCACCGCGTCTACAACGTCCTGCTGATCGTGCCGGATCCCGAGGACCCCGTGTTGCGGGGCGACCCCCTGGGACAGGTCGCCCGGGACTATTTCCACCGCATCGTCACGGCCGCCAACCGGGATCTGCTGCCGTTCGAGCGGGTCGTCAACTTCGCCGTGCTGGACAGGGACTTCAGCGTCGATCGCGGCGAACTGACGCCGAAGGGCTCGTACCGTCGCAAGATCATCGAGGAGAACTTCCAGACGGTCGTGGACGATCTCTACCGCAGCGACACCGTGGACCTGGCGGTGGGCGGCCTCACCATGCGCGTGCCCCGGTGGTTCCACCGCGACCTGGGCGTCCTGGAGACCGATATCACCGCGGGACATGACCGTCTCCACAACCGGGTGGACGGCCGCGAACTCGAGGTGGGCCGCGCGGAGGCCGGCCTGGTGCGCGTGGGCGATCTGCTCTACGAGCTCGAGACCGACACCGTCGAGCTGGGCCGCCTGGCGCGGCAGCCCGGACTCTGGGTGGGCAACCCGCAACTCGCCGCCTTCTGTCCCGTGCGCGACGGCTGGGACACGCAATACGGCGGCTTCACGCAGCACATCTCCCTCCCCTGGCGCGACGAGGGCGGCGAGCCGCCGCCGCCGGTCACGATGCCACCGCTGTCCGACAACCGCTTGCCCCGAATCCACGACCTCTGCCGCGAGGCGCTGTTCGGCGGCGGCGAGCGCGCGCTGAAGGCCGTGGTCGAGCTGGACAAAGTCCTCGACATCGGCGATCACCGCACCTCGGAGCTCATCAGGCGCCGGCTGGAGGCCCTCGCCCGTCATCCGGAGATGAAGGTGCGCTGCGCCGCCTATCGCGTGCTGCTGCTGGACGAGCCTTCCCCCGACTTCAGCGAAGTGCGCCCCAAGTTCCTCAACTCGGGTCTGCCTTTCTTGGACCGGGAAACCATCGAAGCCGTCACCCACGACAGCCTGGAAGGTCGGCGTCTGGATTCGTTCCGCCGGCGCTTGCACACGTACCGGCTCAACCTCGACTGGCCAGCCAACGAGGTGATGCACTCCCAGTTCGAGGGCATCTTCACCCTGCTGGCCGATTTCGCGCGCAAGAATCCCGCGTATTACGTGGCGGTCCGGGACGAACTCATCAGCTGGATTCTCCTGAAGAACGACCCCGTGATCTCATCCCTGGCCGAATGCACCGCCATGTCCCTGGGGAACTGGTACGAGATCTGGCTCGCGGAGACCTTGCCCTACCGCGGCACCTCGGCCTGGCAGGACAAGATCCTCTTCCAGGACGGCCTGGCGCGAGACGAGATCGATCGTCTCAACGAGACGCTCGTAGGTACGACCTTCCTGCAGCAATCGGTCCGCCTGATCACCGGCGGCGAGGTGCTGGACATACGCGAAGTGCCGAGGGGCGGGATCTGGGTCGGCCGCACGGCGGTGCGCCACCACCAGCGCTTCTACCGCATCAGCGTCAACACCATAAAGCGCAAGCACTACGATCTGCTGGTCGTGATATGGGACAGGGATGTCCTGTCCCTGAACAGGGACGACCAGCTGGCCACCATCTACTGGCTGATCGCACTGAGCGGCCATCCCCACGGGACACCCGTACTACCGCGCTTCGGCTGCTTCCGGCCAGCCATCGGCGCCATGTCACAGGCTTTCGTGAGTGACCTGAGCGTATGGGAACGCATCCGGGAATACGCCGGCGACCGCGGGGAGGCGCCGGGCACCGACAGCGCCCAGGCCTGGCGCCGCCTCTTCGTGATGGCCTTCGCGACCTTCCTGCGGGGCTGGAGGATCAGCGGCGAGAGCATCGTGCCGGGAATCGTCTCGCCCACCAACGTGGCCGTGCCCGAGCCGGACTTCCGCGAGGGCTCGCAGGTGCTGTCCCTGACCGGGTGGCGCCCGTACGAGAATCCCCTGAGCCTGGTGCAGCCCTTCCTGCACAATTTCTTCAAGCAGACGAGCGTGACGTATCCATGGCTCGAACATCACCTGGACCTGACGTGGATCTGCGATGCCTGCCTGGAGGTCATGGAACGGGACCGGGCGGAGAGATTCCTGGCCGAGTTGCAGGAGTTGCTGACGGATCATCCTCTCGAGGGCTACCGCGGCAGGCTGTCGCGGGAGCTGTCCGTCTATCGCGAGCGGATGAAGGTCGAACCATACCGGAGCTGCGCCCTGCGTGGCGCCGTCGAACGCTACCGCAGATGGGAAAACTCCAATCCGGGCGCCTCGAGCACCGCGCGCAAACAACTCGTCGATGAGATGCTGAACCTGTACGGGTTGACGGGCCCGCCCGACATCACGCGCTACATGCTCTACCGGCACACCTGGTTCTGGTCGGCCAGCGCGGAGATCGGCGAGGCCTTCGACGCCCTGCTGCGGACGCTGCATGCGAATCCCGGCCGTACGCCGACGGACATGGTGGAGATCTCCGACCTGCAGGCGCTGCTCGAGTCGCACGAGGACATGAGCGCCTTCCAGAGCATGGTCTTCCCCCATACGCGTCCCACCCAGCGCCCGGAGCTGCTTACGGTGGGTCAGGAAGACAGCCGCCAAGTCATCGTCGCGACGCTCATCGGCGACAAGACCGGCGCGAACTACACGGTGCGCGAACCCGTGACGCCGGCCGAGTACGGCCAGCTCTACCGGTTGTTCTTCAAGACCGGTTACTACAAGTCCATCTCCGACAGGGACCGTCACTTTATCGCCTACGACGACCAGGAACAGATCATCGGCGGCATCAGCTGGAACGAGGTGGACCCGGAAATCGTGCATCTCAACGGCATCGTGGTCGTCGGCTCGCTCCTGGGCCGCGGCATCAGCAGCGCCCTGATCGAGGACTGCTGCGCCCGGCTGGCCAACATGGGGTACGGAGCCGTCAAGACGCACTTCGTGTTGCGCCCCTTCTTCGAACGGCACGGGTTCCATCTGGACAAGCGCTGGGGCGGCCTGGTACGTCTGTTGAAGGAAGAGTCACAGGCCCGGGTGGAGTAGAGGCGACAGGGTCAGGCGCAGAAGCGGTCGCGGAAAACGCCATGGCGCAGGCCGCGGTTGCAGACGGTCATCTCGTCCGCGCCCAGCCGCGACATGAGCGAAGCGACGATGGCGGCCCCGGCGAGCATCACGTCGGCGCGCGCCGGATTCAGGCCGGGGATGCGCCGCTTCGCGGCGAGATCCATCCCGCGCAGGTACGCCACCGCGTTCTCCACCACCCGCCGCGACAGCGGTTGTCCGTGCACCCTCTCCGTCCGGCCGTCGATCACTCCGTAATGGACGGTGGCCAGACTGACGGCCGTCGAACCGATGCCCACGAGCCCGCCGGGCCAGATCGGCGCTTCCGCCAGGATCTCGGCCAGCTCGGCCGTCAGGGCCGCGAACTCCTCGTCCTCGACGGGATCGCTCTTGCAGTGGCGATCGGTCAGGACCCGCGAGCCCACCGGCAGGCTGAGGGCTTCGCGCACGCTTCCGCCTGCCCCGTTCACGACTTCCGTGCTGGCGCCGCCCGCGTCGAAAACGGTGACGGGACCATCGCCGAGCGCGAGCGACGACGCGGCGGCCAGGAAAGCCAGCCGAGCCTCCTCCTGGCCCGACAGCACCTTCACGCCGATCCGGCAGCGGTTGCGCACCGCTGTCGTGAACTCGCGGGCGTTGGCTGCCTGGCGCAGGGCCTGGGTACCTACGGCGACGATCTTCTCGGCGCCGAGACCCTCCGCGTGGTCCCTGAATTCCTTGATGGCGGCGATCGTGCGGTCCATGGCCTTCTCGGACAGTTCACCCGAACCGGCCAGTCCCTCGGCTAGGCGGTTGACCGTGGACCTGTCGTCTATGTCGGTGACGCGGCCGTGCACCACCCTGCCCATGTACATCTTCAGGGAGTTGGAGCCGATGTCCATAACCGCATATCTGCTCATGAGATGCTCCGATATCCTCGCCCTTGTCTTTACAGTGCGAAACGGCGCCGGGAATCCCGTCGGGGATCCGTCCCGGCGCCGATCTTCCCGGTGCTCGCTACTTGCCGCCCAGGACGCCCTTGAAGAACTCGCGCCGCATGCGGGCGATGTTCTCGATGGATACTTCCTTGGGGCAGACCGCCTCGCACTCGCCGTGGTTGGAACAGTTGCCGAAGCCCTCGGTGTCCATCTGCGCCACCATGGCCAGGGCGCGACGGCCGCGCTCGGGCGCGCCCTGGGGCAGGTACGAGAGCTGGCTGATCTTGGCGCTCACGAACAGCGAGGCCGAGGCATTGGGACAGGCCGCCACGCAGGCGCCGCAGCCGATGCAGAGCGCCGCGTCCATGGCCTTGTCCACGTCGGCCTTGGGGATGGGCACCGCGTTGGCGTCCGGTGCCGAGCCCACGTTGGCCGTGACGAAGCCGCCCTTCTGCTGGATGCGGTCGAAGGCCGCCCGGTCCACCACGAGATCCTTGATGAGCGGGAAGGGCCGGGCGCGGAACGGCTCGATGGTGAGGGTCTGGCCGTCGTGGAAGTGGCGCATGCGCACCTCGCAGGTGGTCGTGGCGGGATTGGGACCGTGGGCGATGCCCTGGACCACCAGGCCGCAGGTGCCGCAGATACCTTCGCGACAGTCGCTGTCGAACTCGACCGGCAGCTCGCCAGATCTGGCGAGCTGCTCGTTCAACAGATCGAGCACCTCGAGCAGGGACATCTCCGGCAGAACGTCCTCGACCGTGTACCTGGCGAAACCGCCCTTCGCGGCCCCCCGCGCCTGGCGCCAGATCTTCAGGTGGATGGTCATCGTCTCGCTCATCTCGCTTCCTTCCCTACTTGTAGCTGCGGGTCTTGACCTCGATGTTCTCGTACTCGAGCGCTTCCTTGTGCTGTGCGGGGGCGGCGCCGTCGCCCTTGAACTCCCAGGCTGCGACATACATGTAATTCTCGTCGTCGCGCTTGGCCTCCCCTTCCTCGGTCTTGTGCTCCTCGCGGAAGTGGCCGCCGCAGGATTCCTCGCGGTCCAGGGCGTCGCGGGCCATGAGCTCGCCCAGCTCGAGGAAGTCGGCGACGCGGCCGGCCTGCTCGAGCTGCTTGTTGAAGTCGGCGGATTCGCCTGGCACCTTGACGTCCTGCCAGTAGGCCCCGCGCAGGGCGGAGATCCGCTCGATGGCGCCCTCCAGGCCGGCCCTGGTGCGCGCCATGCCGACCTCGTCCCACATGATGCGTCCCAGCTCCCAGTGGAAGTCGCGGACCGTGCGCGAGCCGTTCACCTTCAGCAGCGCGTCGTAGCGGTTGCGCACGTCGTTTTCCGCCGCGGCGAAGGCGCCGTGATCGGTCGCCACCTTGTCGAGGCCGCCCCGGGCCAGGTAGCCCGCCACCACGCGCGGCACCACGAAGTAGCCGTCGGCGCAGCCCTGCATGAGCGCCGAGGCGCCCAGCCGGTTCGCGCCGTGATCGGAGAAGTTCGCCTCGCCGGCCACGAAAAGGCCGGGGATGGTGCTCTCCAGGTCGTAGTCCACCCACAGCCCGCCCATGGTGTAGTGGGGGGCGGGGTAGATCATCATGGGCGTGTGGTAGGGATCGTCGGCGGTGATCTCCTCGTACATGTCGAAGAGGTTGCCGTAGCGGTCGGCCACCACGTCGCGGCCCAGGCGCTCGATCGCGTCCGCGAAGTCCAGGTAGACGGAGCTGGAGGACATGTAGGCGCTCTTGCCGGCGTCGCACTCGACCTTGGCGGCGCGGGCCGCGATGTCGCGCGGCACCAGGTTTCCGAAGGCGGGATAGCGGCGCTCCAGGTAGTAGTCGCGCTCGGCCTCGGGGATCTCGTTGGGACGACGCTTGTCCCCGGGCTTCTTGGGTACCCAGACGCGTCCGTCGTTGCGCAGGGATTCGCTCATCAGGGTGAGCTTGGACTGGTAGTCCCCCATCTGCGGCACGGCCGTGGGGTGGATCTGCGTATAGCAGGGATTGGCGAAGAACGCGCCCCGCCGGTACGCGCGCCAGGCCGCAGTGGCGTTGCTGTTCACCGCGTTGGTCGACAGGTAGTAGACCGGCGAATAGCCGCCGGTGGCCAGGACCACGGCGTCGGCCACGTAGCGCTTCAGCTCGCCGGTGACCAGGTCGCGGCAGATGATGCCGCGCGCGCGGCCGTCCACCACCACCAGATCGAGCATCTCGTGGCGCGGGAACATCTTCACGGCGCCGGCGCCCACCTGCCGCGAGAGCGCCGCGTAGACGCCGAGCAGGAGCTGCTGTCCAGTCACGCCGCGGGCGTAGAAGGTGCGCGAGACCTGCACGCCGCCGAACGACCGGTTGGCCAGGGTGCCGCCGTACTCGCGGGCGAAGGGCACGCCCTGGGCCACGCTCTGGTCGATGATGTTCGCGGACAGCTGGGCCAGGCGGTAGACGTTGGCCTCGCGTGACCGGTAGTCGCCGCCCTTGATGGTGTCGTAGAACAGGCGGTACACGCTGTCGCTGTCGTACTGGTAGTTCTTGGCGGCGTTGATGCCGCCCTGGGCGGCCACGCTGTGGGCGCGGCGCGGCGTGTCCTGGATGCAGAAGTTGAGCACGTTGTAGCCCAGCTCGCCCAGGGTCGCCGCGGCGCCGCCGCCGGCCAGTCCGGTGCCGACGACGATCACGCTGTACTTGCGCCGGTTGGCCGGCGCCACGAGCGGCGTGTCCATCGCGTGTCGGTCCCACTTTTCCGTCAGGGGTCCGCTCGGGATCTTGGCGTCGAGGATCTTGCTCATCAGTGACCTCCCGGCAGGGTCGCTTGGCCGGCGGCTGGGTCGACGAAGAAATAGAGGTAGAGAGGCAGCACGATGTAGCCGGCCGCCATCAGCACGGCGAAGGCCAGGGCGATGCGGTTCAGCACCGGCATGACCCGGTCGTTGCTCCAGCCCAGCGACTGGAGCATGCTCCAGGAGCCGTGGCGCAGGTGGAAGCCCAGCAGGACCATCACCGCCGGGAAACCGAAGGCCCAGACGGGCTGCTTGAACGCCTCCAGCACCACGCCGAAGAGGTCCTTCATGTGGTGGCCGTCAGGACGGGGCAGCAGCGCGTGATCGCCGAACTTGAACATCCTGATGTGCAGGACGACGAAGGCGCCCAGGATCAGACCCGTGATGATCATCGTCCGCGACGACAGCGTCTTCTTGCTGGCGCCGCCCGCGTCGCGCTGCAACTCGTACTTCACCGGACGCGCCCGCTGCTTGTCGATCCAGGCGACCATCACCCCGGTCAGGATGTGGATGGCGAAGATCACGATCATCACGATCTCGAAGGCGTAGATCAGCCAGCCGTGCAGGGCGGTCTCGAGGAAATGCGCGTAGCCGTTGAAGGCCGACACCCCGATGAACAGGGTGAGGTTGCCGATCAGATGGACGATGATGAAACCGACGAGCATCAATCCCGTCAGGCCGTTGAGGTACTTCTTGCCGACCGACGACCAGACGGTTGTTTGGTTGGTGGACATTGACAGGCTCCAGCGCTGATGGCCACGGAGATATTGGTTGTCCGGAAATCAATAACACTTGCCAGGGCAGGATTCAACCTGGGATCTCTCGCGCAAAACAAAGGGGCCCACGCCGGTACGCGGGCCCCTGTTTGGTGTCCTGGATCGTCCCTCAGCTCTGCTTGAGCGCCTCGTTCAGCTCCATCAGCGCCTTCTTGCCGTCGCCGAACATCATCAGGCAGTTGTCGGCTGCGAAGAGCGGGTTGGGGATGCCCGCGAAGCCGGGGCTCAACGATCGCTTCACCACGACCACAGTACGCGCCTTGTCCGCGTCTATGATGGGCATGCCGGCGATGGGGCTCCGGGGATCGGTGCGCGCGACCGGGTTGACCACGTCGTTGGCGCCCACGACCAGGCAGACGTCCACCTGGGACATCTCGGGATTGATCTGGTCCATCTCCAGCAGCTTGTCGTAGGGCACGTCCGCCTCGGCCAGCAGCACGTTCATGTGGCCCGGCATGCGGCCGGCCACCGGGTGGATGCCGTATTCGACGGTCACGCCGCGGGCCTCGAGGATGTTGGCCAGGTCGCGGACGGCGTGCTGGGCCTGGGCCACGGCCAAGCCGTATCCCGGCACCACGACCACGCGCTGCGCGGTATCGAAGAGCATGGCCACCTCTTCGGGCGAGGCGGACTTGACCTTGCCCGCGTAGACCTCGTCCGCGGTGGCCGAGCCCACCGCCGGCGCCAGCGTGCCGAAGAGCACGTTGGCCAGCGAGCGGTTCATGGCCACGCACATGATCCGCGAAAGGATGATGCCCGAGGCGCCCACCAGCGAGCCGCCGATGATCAGCACGTTGTTCATCAGCACGAAGCCCGTGGCGGCGGCCGCCAGGCCCGAATAAGAGTTCAGCAGCGCGATCACCACGGGCATGTCCGCGCCGCCGATGGGAATGGTCAGGCTCACGCCCAGCACCCCCGCGATGGCCACCACGAGCCAGTAGGCCGTCAACCGGGACGGGTCGAGCGAGAGCCAGACGATCGCGGCCGTGGCGCCGGCGGCCAGCAGTAGGTTGAAGATCTTGTGGCCGGGGAAGGTGATCTGTCCGCCGGGCAGGCGACCGGCCAGCTTGCCGAAGGCGACCAGC
>JAHIYU010000060.1 GCA_018814885.1 bacterium
CGGCGTGGTTCCGGCCTGGATCTCGAGGGGGGAGCGCGCGGATTCCGGGCCTCGTTTCACCGGGATCGCACGCGAAGAGCCGTCGGCGGCGCCGTGGGCCGCGACCATCGACGACAGGAAGATCACCAGGCCGAGCCAGACCGATCCGTGTCTCATGACGCCTCCATCAGTCAAAGACTAAAAATCAAATATAATTATATCAAATCATATCACGCGAAAGGGGCGAAAAAGCTGGACTAGGGCGAATCACCGCACCAGGGTGATCTTGCGTGAAACCGCCTGACCGTCCATCTCTGCCCGTACCAGGTAGATACCGCTGGGCAAAGCCCGGCCGCGGTCATCGCGCCCCTTCCAGACGAGAGCGGCTATTTCGCCACGGAGCGGTCCGCGGTGCAGCAGTGCAACCCGCCGGCCGCGCAGGTCATGGATCGCCACCGTGGCATCGGCCGCTCCTGCGCGCGGCAACTCCAGCCGGATGGTCGTGAGCGGATTGAAGGGATTCGGGCTGACGCTCAGCCGCGGCGGCAGACGCGGCGGCCCGGCTGGCCCCGCGATGGCTGTGGCGGGATCACCGTAGACGGTCTCGGTCACCGCCAGGGCGACCGTCGCGGCGGCCGACGGCGAGCGCACCTGCACGTACCGGTAGTTGTTGGGTGCGGGGATCGACGCGCTAGCCCCGGCCGGCTGCCAGGCCTCCCATTCGACCAGCGCCAGGTCGTCGAACCAGCTCAGGCCGGTGCCCGCGGCGGGGGGTTCGGTGCCGCAGCGCAGCTCGAAGTAGACGGCGCTGCCCGGGGTCGTCAGGTCGACCCACTGGGGGGTCCAGTCGCAACTGCCGGTGAAGCGGTCGGCGAGGTCGGTGCTGCTCAGGGGCGTCTCGCTGCTGCGGTCCGGGTAGAAACGGACCATGATCCGCGCCTCGGCGGCGTTCTCGGCGCGCAGCCAACCCAGCGCCGAATGTTCGCGCGTCGGATCGCAGGGCAGGTGCTTTTCGAGGTCGGTGCCGGTCTGGTCCGGATCGGAGTCGCGGCGCCGCAGGGCCAGGCTGCGCGTGCCGGCGTGGGCCTGTGCGGTGTCGAGCCATTCGTCGGCGGTGTTGTCGTCCCAGAAGGTGGCGCCCTCGTCCTCGAAACCGCCGTGCCACAGGATCTCCCGTCCCCAGCGCATTTCCAGGCCCGGGAGTCCGCTCGCGTCCGCGAGGGCGGAGAGGTCGCCCGCGTCGGGCAAGGCCGTCGGCGCGCAGACCCACCAGCCGCCGATCTCCTTCAGCGTCACTTCCAGCGTCCGATCCGCTGTCGTGGAGTCGATCCCCGCACGGTCGGGGTAGACCCGGGCCGTGTTGGTTTCGCGGTCGACGGTGACCAGGGCGTTCATGGGCGTGGAGTAGTCGGCGATGCGGTCGGCGATCTCGTAGCCCAGGGTGCCGAGGGCCGGCCGGGGGATGTAGTCGTCGATCCAGGCGGGTACGAAGCGGCAGCCGACGATGCCGTTCTTCTCGATCTCCAGGGTCAGCACCAGGGTGGGGAAGGTCTCCGGGTAGTACAGGTCGAAGACGAAGTTGCCCAGCGAATGGGCGATGAGCTTGCCGTCGTATCCCTCGAAGCCCTGCAGCACGTGGGGATGGTGGTTGATCAGGATATCGGCGCCGGCGTCCAGGGTCAGGCGGCGCAGGGCGCGATCGTCCAGGGACGGCTCGTTGCGGAAGCGGACGTCCGGGTCGCCGGGCGCGATGTCCGTGGCCTCGATGATTTCAGGCGTTACATCCGGCCAGACCGGGCCGGCGGTCTTGCCCGGCGGCGGCGCCGTCTCGTACTCGTCGCCGCTGTGGGTCTGCAGTATGACCACGTCGGCCAGCCCGTGCAACCCGTCCAGCGCGCGCGTCACGTTCTGGGGGACGAAGAAGGCGAAGCCGGGCTTGCCGGGACCGGCGTCCAGGAAAGGCTGGTAGTTCCACTTGCGACCGCAGCGGTTGCACTGGCCGACGAAGGCGAGACGGATGCCCCGTTCCGTCCGGAAGGCCGGCTGCAGGGCGGCGGTCTCGTCCGACCCGGCCCCGAAGTAGGGGATCGACAGGCCGTCGAGCAGGTCCATGGTGTCGAGCATGCCGATCTCGCCGTAGTCGATGATGTGGTTGTTGGCCAGACCGGCCAGGTCCACGCCCGCGTACCGGATGCCGGCGCTGTTCTCCGGGCGGCTGCGGAAGACCACGCTCTTGGTGGGATGGGGCGTGCCGCGGTCGGTATAGGAGACCTCGAGGTTGCAGACGTTCACGTCGGCCGCCCCGCCGAAGATGCCCAGCGTGGGCTCGAAGAGGGCCTCGACGCCGTAGGTGTCGATGATGCCGCCGGCGTACTCGTAGGCGCGGCCCGTGAAGACGTCGCCCACGAAGTTGACGGTGATCGGGCCCGCGGCGCCGCCGGGGTCCACCTCCACCTGGGTCGCGGCGTAGCCGGACAGCCCGTCCGGATCGGTGACGGTCAGCCCGACCGACCAGGCGTGGTCCGCCGTCACGGTGAAGACGTGCTGCGGGGCCGTCTCGTCGCTGAAGGTGCTGTCGCCGAAGTCCCAGTGGAAGACGTGCGTGGCCGAATCCGGGTCGTTCACCAGCGCCTCGAACTGCACGGTGGCGCGATCATTGCCCTCGGTGTCGCGGCGCAGCTTCGTGACCGTCTGCAGGATGCCCACCACCGGCGCCACGGGCAGGTCGCCGGTCACGTCGGCGATCGCGTCGAAGTAGGTCTCGCCGGGCGCGCCGCCGTCCTCGTCGTTCACGTAGACCAGTTGCGTGATCGCCGGCAGATCGCCGTAGGTGGCCCGCCAGTCCTCGCCGAGGGGCAGGAGGTAGGTATACCACTGGTGGCGCGCGAAGGCGCCCTGGTAGACGGTCCACCAGTTGTCCGGCGCCGGCAGTTCCTCGCCGCCGAAGGTGTAGAAGAGCTCGCGCGCGCCGTCGCCGACGCCGAAGGCGTGCATCTCGCCCAGGTCGGCGACCTTGACCGCGATCCGCCAGACCGTGGTGTCGGTGACGGCGGCCGCCGCGACGTCCTGGACCTTCCAGGTGTTGCCGTACAGGCGCAGGGCGTTGTCGCCGTCGTGCGCATCCGTGGTCAGGCTCCAGGCGCCCGGGTCGGCGTCCTGATCCGGATACGACGTCAGCACGGGCGCGTCGGACTCGAAATCCTCGATCACGACGCCGCGCGCGGCGAGGCACGGCGCGACGAGCGCGATCACGACCGCGATGGCCAGCACCGGGATAATGCGAGCAGGGGATGGACGCATTGGTACCTCGTCGTTGACCCGTTCCGGCGGGGATCACGGGCGCCCGGGTACGAGTGTAGCACATCAGGGTAGCGGAGCGCGTCAGCGGAGTTTGCGGGGCAGGAACGTTCCGGCCCCGGGGGCGTCGACCAGACGGCCGTGCGCGACGACTCTCTCGCCGCGACGCCACACGGTCCGCACCGCGCCGCGCCAGTCGTCGCCGGCCCACAGAGACGAATCGGCGCCCTGGGGCAGCACGGTGCCCGTGGCCTCGGGATCGAAGAGCACCAGGTCCGCGTCGTAGCCCGCGGCCACCCTCCCCTTGCGCCCCGCCAGGCCCATCATGGCGGCGGGCTGATCGCAGCAGAGCCGTATCCAGCTCTCCGGGCTCAGCAGGCCCGTGCGGACGCCGAGCGTGTACGCGACCAGCAGCCGCTCGCCCACGCCGGCGGCGCCGTTGGGGATGGCGGGAAAGCCGCGGGCGGCTCCCCGGCGCTTGAGGTCCAGCGGGAACTCGCAGTGGTCGGTGGCGAGCCAGGAGATCTCGCCGGCGGCCAGGCCGGCGCGCAGCGCGGCCGCATCCTGTTCGCTGCGCAGCGGCGGCGACATGATCGCCGTCAGGGCCAGATCCTCGCTCCCGGCGTAACAGGCGTCGGTGCGGAACAGGTACTGGGGACAGGTCTCGGCGTTGATGTCCACGCCCACCGCCCGCGCGCCGCGGATCAGCTCCAGGCCGCCCGCTGTGGACAGATGCACGATCGTCAGCGGACAGCCAGTGTCCTCGGCCAGCAGCATGGCGGTGCGCACGGCCTCGATCTCCGCGGCCGGCGGGTGGGCGGCGGTGTGCCAGGACGGTCCGGTGCGCCCGCGGCCGACGAGTTCCGCCTCGGCCGCGGCGTTCATCTCGCCGTCCTCCGCGTGCACCAGGAGATGCCCGCCGATGTCGCAGACCTGTCGCATCAGCAAACGCATCTCGTCGAGCGTGAGCATCAGGCGTCCCTTGTAGGCCAGGAACGCCTTGACGGTCGGCACGCCCGCGGCGACGACGCTCTCCAGCTCGGCCAGGCGTTCCGGCGTGATCTCGCTCACCGCCACGTGCAGTCCGTAGTCGCAGAGGCAGGCGCCGTCGGCGGCATCGCGCCAGCGCGCGACGGCCCAGGGCAGGGGCTCGCCCTTGGCCGGGTTGGCGAAGTCGACGACGGTGGTCGTCCCGCCGCGCAGGGCGGCCTCGCTGCTCTCGCGCCAGCCGCGGCTGGTGATGCCGGGGCGCAGCGGCATGCCGAAATGGGTATGCACGTCGACCCCGCCGGGCAGCAGCCACAGGCCGGCGGCGTCCACGTCATCCGGGCCGAGAACGAGGGCGGTGTCGTCGCCAACTACCAGCGAAAGGAGCGAGACGCGCAGGCCATGTGGGACCACACGCGCCCGTACATCAGGGAGGCGGTACGCGAGATCGGAACCGCTACCAC
>JAHIYU010000061.1 GCA_018814885.1 bacterium
GGCGACCAGCGCTCCGGTGGCGGCGACGTTCTGGCGCGCCAGGTGCAGGTCGACCGACGGGACCACGCCCGCCAGGTAGCGGTCGGCCACCATGTCGCGGCTGCGCTCGTAGGCGGCGAGGGTTCCCCGGCTCAGGGCGAGCTGGTCCGTGGCTTCACGCACGGCCAGCCAGGCGCGCACCACGTCGGCCACCAGGGCCTGCTGCACGGTGCGCCGGTCGGCCTCGCTGGCCAGGGCCGCGGACCAGGCCGCGCGCCGCGTCCTGGAGAGCCGGCCCCAGAGATCCAGCTCGTAGGCGGCGGTCGCCGAGGCCGTATAGAAGTTCTGGTAGAAGCTCCCCTGGCCGCCGAAGCGGGCCCGGGTCGTCTGCGAGCGGGAGGCCGTCCCGCCCACCTCCACCGAGGGCAGGCGGCTCGCGTTCGCCCCTTCGAGCTGGGCGCGGGCCGACATCACGCGGGCCGCGGCGGCCGCGGCATCGGGATTGTTGGCCAGGGCTTCGGCGACCAGGGCGTCGAGCTCGGGCGAGCCCAGGTCCTTCCACCAGCCGTGGACGGCGCCCGGCAAGGATGCGGCGGCCGCCGCGTCCTCCTCGACGAAGCGGCCGGGGATCGCGGTCACGTCCGGCCGCTGGTAGTCGGGCCCCACGGCGCAGCCGGCAGTCACGGCCAGCAGGGCGGCCAGGGCCGCTGCGGATCGGATCACGTGTCGCCTCCTTCGCTGATCTCACGTATGCCGCCCAGCGTGAAGCGGGTCACGTGCTCGATCACGTTGCTGATGTATTCCTCGATGCCGTCCCCCAGGGAAACGAACGCCAGCGGCGTTTCCTGAGCGGTGCCCGGCATGTTCCGTTGGTTGTGCCAGTGCATGGCATAGTAGACGAACTGACCGACGATGCTGCCGATGATCATCTGGAGCCGAACGTCGCTCATGGCGGGCAGCAGTTCGCGCAACAGCAGCAGGAACCGCCGCCGCACCGGACCGATCAGTTCCTCGACCAGCACCCGGGCGCCCTGCCGGGGCTCCGCCATCTCCCGCGACATCAGATGCAGTCCGAGCAGGCCGCGCGGGCTGTTCAGGGCGTCCTCGAGATGGGTGCCCACGAAGGCGCGGATCAGCATCTCGAGCCTGGGCTGGCTGTCGTCCGCAGCCTCCACCAAGGCGATGGCCGCCAGGAGCTTCTCGCGCTTGGGGGCGAGAAAGCGGCGCAGCACTTCCCGGTAGAGGTTCTCCTTGCCCTGGAAATGATAATTGACCGCGGCCAGGTTCACGTCGGCGGCGCCGGCTATCTCGCGAATGGAGACCGCCTCGTAGCCCTTCTGTGCGAAGAGGATTTCGGCCGCGTCCAGCAGACGTTCCTTGGTCGTAGGCTCGCTCATGTGTCCTCGCATCGTCTCGAACTGGAAGAGCATAAATTCAAACGAATACTTTAATCAAACGTACGAGCTAAGTCAAGTTCCCAATGCATCTACATCATTCGAAACGGAGAATGATCCCGCCGCGAGGAGGGCGCGATCGGCACAAAACAACAAATATCGGGGAGGTGCATGCGGCAGGCGGCGGCCCTGGCCATGGACAAGGAAAGGCCCCGGTCTGTCGCCGGGGCCTCCTCGCTGTTGAATACTCGATCGTCCGCCGATGCTACTTCACGAGCATCAGCTTGCGGACCTGCAGGACCTCGCTGCCGATGCGCAGGCGCGCGAAGTAGGTGCCGCTGGACACCTTCTGGCCGGAGAAGTCGTTGCCGTCCCAATTGACGATATGCTCGCCGGACTCCAACCTGCCGCTGGCCAGCGTGCGGACCAGTTCGCCGCGGATGCTGTAGATGTTCAGCTGCGTCAGGTTGTCGCGGGTCAGCACGAAGCGGATCTCCGTCTTCGGGTTGAAGGGGTTGGGCGCGATGCGCGAGAACCCGCCCGCAGGCAGGATCTGGGGCAGCTCGTCCTCGACGCCGGTGGCGCTGGCGACGACGATGGCCTCGTCCTGCAGCGGCACCAACTCGAAGACGCCATATGCGTAGTCCATGAAGCCCGTCACGCCGACCACGTCGCCCATCTGGGCCACGTAGATCAGATCGACGATGGCGTCTACGACCAGCGTGTCGCCCGGCGCATCCGAGATCTTGAAGGTGTTGTACTGATCGGCGCCGACGGTGTCCACCACCGTGGAGCCGAAGGTGGTGACCCACACGCTCTCGTAGGCCTCGCCGAACACGTCGTCGCCGTCGTCCAGCGTGTCATCGTTGAGGATGCCACAGTGGACCTTGGCGGGCGCAAACAGGTCGTTGGAGAAGGTGAGGATCTCCACGGCCGAAGCGCTGTGCGGGGCCATCTCGGTCAGGCCGTAGTAATCGTCGATGTAGCCGCCGACTTCGACCTCGTCGCCCGCCAGCACGTAGTTGCCGGACGAGCTCTCGTAGACCAGGATGCCGTTGAAGGCGCCGGCGGCGTCCTGCATGAGGAACTTGCTCGCCGCGCCGGCGTCGCCGGTGCCGACGGTCACGATGCCGGTGAGGTTGACGACGCGGCCGTAGTAGGCCGAGTTCTGTCCCGGCAGGGAGGGATCGGCGTACTGTACGTCGTAGATGGACGTGAAGCCGATGGCTACCTCGAGCCAGCCGGCCGGCGCGTTGGCCGGGTAGAAGGTCGTGTTGAGATCGCCGTCGTCCGCGGAGATGTAGAAGTCCACCTGCCGCTCGTTGTGGGGCGCCGCGATGACGCCGGACCAGGTGTCGCCGCCCGCAGTGCTCATGACGGCGGACGAGAAGACGCCGGTGCTGTCGCCGCTGTCGTCGCGGAAGTAAAGCGTGGCGCCGGTGACCATCACGTCGTCGGTGATCGTCGCCGTCACGGTGATGGCGTCGCCGGACAGCGGGGTCCAGTCGTTGCAGTTGACGTTGTCGACGACCGGGCCGGAGCCCTCGATGAGGTCGGCCTGCCGCCGGGGCTTGAGCTCGATCAGCGCGTTGTACTTCACCACGGGAGAGATGATGCGGAAGGTCTCGCCGATGGCGACGCCGGTGTCGTCGATGCCGGTGGTGCCGTCGATGTACACGACGATGGTGTCGGTACCCGTGTGCATGGTGAACTGGTGGTTGAAGGCCGTGCCGGGAAGCGTGGCGATGGTGCCGGTCACGTCGACGAACTTGCCGACGTTCTCGTACCCGTTCTCGGCGCCGACGCCGTAGAGGACCTCGGCGATGGTCATGACCTGCGGCGTGGGCGGGGCCTCACTGCCCAGGGGGTTGACCTGAGTGGCCGGATCGCCGGTGAGGGTCTGGATGCCGATCTCGCCGGCATAGGCGTGGACGGGACCGACCAGCTGGATGCGATCGCCGTAGTTCAGCGGCGGGGCGCCCGGCAGGTAGAAATTGATGCCGTTGCCGGAGTCGTCCAGGATGTAGTGGGTGCCGCCGTTGTAGGTGTTGTTCACCACGAAGATCCGGCCTTCCACGGTGACGACCATGCCATCGTAGGGGCTGAGCGGGTCGCCGGTGACCGGATCGTAGACATGGATGTCGTCGATGGTCTGGGCTGCCGCCAGCCCAGCGCTGGACACGACGAACACGAGCGCGAGTGCGCCGTAAGTGAATTTCTTCATTATCCTCTCTCCCCTGATTTCAGACAGACATCCAGAACCGCGCAGGGACTGGGCAGAATCACGGATCCCTTTGTCAAGTTACGGTTTATGAAGCCGTGGAAGTAAGGATCAGGCTTTCTGGCCTCCGCGTTTGCGGTATCATAACACGTACCCCCATAGATGTCTACGTCTCAACCGTTTTTTTATATTTTGTGGATGTGATATCGGGCTACGAAGGCTGAGAATCTCTTGCGCTGCCGGCGATCATCGACCGCCCGGTCATCTCCGCGGGCCGGTCCAGACCGAGCAGGTCCAGCAGGGTCGGCGCGATGTCGCGCAGGCCGAAGGGCCCCTCGCCCAGGGCGTCGGCCCTGCCGGCGTAGTCCGCGCCGACCACCACGAAGGGCACGTCGTTGAGCGAGTGGTTGGTCAGGACGCGGCCCTCGGCGCCGATCATCTCGTCGCAGTTGCCGTGGTCGGCGGTCAGCAGCATCACCCCGCCCCTCTCGAGCGCCTTCGGCACGATCCGCGACAGCAGGCCGTCGAGGGTCTTCACCGCGGCGACCGCCGCCGCGAAGACGCCCGTGTGCCCCACCATGTCGCCGTTGGCGAAGTTGACCACGATGACCTCGTGCTCGCCGGTGTCCAGGGCGTCGAGAACCACCCGCGCAACCGCGGGCGCGCTCATCTCGGGCTGCAGGTCGTAGGTGGCGACCTTGGGCGACGGGATCAGCTCGCGATCCTCACCCGCGTAGGGCTCCTCGCGGCCGCCGTTGAAGAAGTAGGTGACGTGGGCGTACTTCTCGGTCTCGGCGGTGCGCAGGTTGCGGAGGCCGGCGGCGGCGAAGACGTCGGCCAGGATGTTCGCGTGGATCTCCTTGGTGAAGAGCACGGGCAGTTCCATGGACGCGTCGTAGATGGAGAGGCAGAGGTAGGAGATGTCCGGGCGCACCGGCCGCGTGAAACCGTCGAAATCGTCGCTGTTGAAGGCCCAGGTCAGCTCCCGGGCGCGGTCGGCGCGGAAGTTCCAGAAGAACACGCCGTCGCCGTCGCCCACGACGGCCAGGGGCGTGCCGCCCGTGTCCACGACCAGCGCGGGCAGGACGAACTCGTCGGTGACGCCGGCGTCGTACGAGGCCTGGATGATCGATTCCGCGTCGGCGCCCGTCTCCCCCTCGCCGTGCACATAGGCCCGCCAGGCCCTCTCGACGCGATCCCAGCGCTTGTCGCGGTCCATGGCGTAGTAGCGTCCGCAGACCGAGACCACGCGTCCCGCGCCCAGCCGGTCCAGCTCGGCCTGCAGGTCGCGCACGTAGCCCAGCCCGCCGAGGGGATCCGTGTCGCGCCCGTCCAGGATGGCGTGGATGCAGATGTCCCGCACGCCTGCGTCGCGGGCCAGGGCCACGATGCCGTAGAGATGATCGGTGTGCGAGTGGACGCCGCCGGGCGAGACGAGGCCCAGCAGGTGCAGCTTGCCGCCGTGCGCGGCCAGGCCGTCGATGAACGCGCGCCAGGCGGGCAGCTCCGCGAAGGCGCCGCTCTCGAGGCTGCGGGTGACGCGGTTGAGGTCCTGGTCGATGACGCGGCCGGAGCCGATCGTCAGATGACCCACCTCGCTGTTGCCCATCTGCCCCTCGGGCAGCCCCACTTCCAGCCCCATGCACTTCAAGTGGGTGTGCGGGTAGCGTTCGAGCAGCCCGTAATAGAAGGCGGGCGCCGCGGCGGCGATGGCGTTGCCGCGCTCGCTGCCTGGTCCCTCGCGCCAGCCGAAACCGTCGAGGATGCAGAGGACCAGGGGCGTGTTGGGGCGCTTGGCTCGCGCGGGCATGGAATCTCCTTGCATCCGGATCAGCCGATGTTCAGCTCGTCGAAGGTGCCCGCGGGCAGGCGCCAGAGCTCGGCGTCGCCCAGGGCCATTACGGTCGTACGGTCCAGAGGATAAGAGGAGTCGCCGCCGCCCGCCTCCTCCCGGGTCGTGAAGCACGAACCGGACTGCAGGACCGCGCGCGTCACCTCGCGTCCGTCGGGCAGGAACTCGGTCACCCGCGCCCGGCCCAGTCGCATCACGTAGTCTGCCGGGCAGGCCGCGCGCAGCAGCTCGTACGGGGCGAGGTGGCGCGCGTAGCGGGCGTCGGACAGTTCGTCGCGCAGCTCGGGGCGGCGCATGAAGAGGCGGGCGTCGCGGATGAGGGTCAGGTGTGGCATGACCGGTTCCATTCCGGAAAACCGTATTCACTCATGAATGATCCGGAGCAACTATATCCGAGGATGCCGGCTTTGACGAGCACGGTATCCGGCGATATCGGTTGACGCGCATCACGATCGTGTCTATCGTTCGCGCCACAACCGTTAGGGGTGGCCCTCGTGGCCTGAGACAGACCCTCCGAACCTGAACCGGGTCGTACCGGCGTA
Source organism: bacterium (assembly GCA_018814885.1). Taxonomy (NCBI): domain Bacteria; species bacterium. The sequence continues at coordinate 5,989 of JAHIYU010000061.1, forward strand.
GGGAAACGGGATCTCCAAGACCTGCCATCGCGGCCGGCGCCCCTCGAGCGGAGCCGGCGTTTTCTTTTTCCCGGCTCCCGTGACGTCCGAACCTGGGAGCAAGCCATGTCCACCCGCTTCGCCGCGACGGCCTGCACGGCCGTCCTGCTCGCC
>JAHIYU010000062.1 GCA_018814885.1 bacterium
GCGCCCGCCAGCGCGCCGAGCGGCCCGCGCAACGCGCCCATGGTCAGATCGTCGCTGAAGAGCAGAGCACCGCCGGATTCGCCGCGCAACACCTCCACGGCGATCGGACTGATCGAGGCGGGCAAGTCGTCGTCGAACAACCTCAGATGCCCGAGCATCACGGCATCGGCGCCGGCGGCCAGGCCGGCCCGGAGCACCGCCGGATCGTCGGGGACCACGCGTCCCGCCGCGGCGAGATGCGTGTCGACGCCGGTGCCGCCGTGACCGGGCCAGTGCTTGAGACAGCAGCGCAGGCCCGCGTCGGCGATCCCGGCCACGGCCGCCGCGACGTGACGCGCGACGCGTCCGGGATCCGCGGCGAAGGCCCGCGACCCGATGATCGGATTGTCCGGTGCCGTCAGCACGTCCATGCAGGGGGCGAGCAGACGGTCGACGCCGACGGCGCGCGCCCTTACGGCGGCGTCCCGCGCGACGTCGCGCGTGAGCTGCGGGTCGTCGATCAGGCCCAGGGTCCAGGGCGCCGGCGGTCCGCCGGCGGCAGCGTCGAGGACCGACACGGGCCCGCCCTCGTGATCGGCCATGATCTCCGCGCCGGGCGGCAGGATCTCGCGCAAGAGACCGCACAGCTCTTGCGCCTGCGCGGCGCTGCGGACGTTGCGGCGATAGAGGATCACCCCGGCGGGCCGATGCCTGGCGAGCCACTCCCGCTCGACCGCCTCGAGACGGGGACCGGCGAGACCCACCACGAGACGTGAGGCCAGGTCCGTGCCGGGCTTCACCGCGACCACATCCGTTCCAGCCGCGCCCCGGGATAATAGTGGGACAGGATCCGCTGGTAGCCGTGGCCCCGACGGGCCATGGCCAGCGCGCCCGTCTGGCACATGCCGATGCCGTGGCCGAACCCCCGTCCGGTCGCTGTCACGCGCACCAGGTTTCCGGCGCCGTCGCGCTCCAGGTCCAGGGCGAAGGCTGCGCTCTTGAGGATCGAAAAACGGCCCTCCGCGGGGACGAGCACCCACCGCACCCGGTCCCCCCTCACCGTATAGACGCCGGCCTCGGTGGCGATCGACAGCCTTGCGATCCGCCCGGAGACGGTGCGCTGCTCGATGCTCAGATCGAGCAGGCGGCCCGGCGAGTTGCCGTCGGCGCCGGCGCGGACGGGCCGGAAGACCTCCCCTGTCCAGCGTCCGCGCGCCGGGGAGGCGGCGACCCAGGCGAGGTACTCCGGCAGGGTCGTCTGCAGGGTGCGCTGCAGGTCGCCGGCCGACCAGGCCGTGGACCAGACGAAATGGGGTGAGCCGGCGCATAAGGGCTCGCCGAGGTCGTCGGCGTCGGCATGGCTCACCAGGTACGGCCGCGCGGGGCGCGGCCAGACCTCGTGCACGCTGCTCGTGGTGCCGCCGCAGGTGGAGCAGTAGTAGGCCTCGATCTCGCGTCCGTCGTGGCGCAGGACCAGCCCGGCCGTCATGGCGATGGCGCGGTCGCACTGCGCATCTGTCCCGTGCAGCCCGCGATAGACCTGATCGGTAACGCCGGCCCACATGTCGAAACCGAGCTGCTCGCGCTCGCCCAGGTGGGAGACGCTGTAGGTCCGGGCCGCGACCGCCTGGGCGGCCAGGGCGGCCTGGGCCTCGCGCCCCGGGCGTCCGATCTCCCACGGCACAACGCCGCGCAGGTAGGTCTCCAGCTCCACGACGTTGACCAGCGTGAGGCCGCCGTCGCCGGCGTCCACGCGCAACTCCCCGGGATAGGGCGTCTCCTGCCAGGTGACGGTCGTGGCGGGATCGACGGGGCTGACGAAGAGATGATCGACGCTGCGTCCCGTCCGGCGTCCGGCCCGCCAGAGCAGGACCCCGGAGCCGGACTCGACGCGCAGGGTGCTGCCGGCGGGCAGGCGCTCGCGGCGTTGACGTTCCGCCCCGGACAACAGCAGACAATCGCCGTCGAGGTTCAGGGTCACCGCCTCGGCTCGGTTCACCAGACCGATACGCAGCAGGAGGGGATCGGAGACGGTCGACGCGCGGCGGCCCGATTCCGGGCGCGCGTCACCGGGGACGGCGGCGGTCGGTCCGCGGTTACGGGCCGCGCAACCGCCGCCCAGTACTGCCGCCGACAGGAGCAGGAGCGCGAGAAGAAGACGGTAACGCATATCCCTCAATGCATCATCACCAGGCGTTGCATGTCGCTGCTCAACGAGCCGGACGGAGCCGACAGCTCCACGCGGTACAGATAGACGCCGTTGGCCAGCTCGTCGCCCTGGTCGTCGCGGCCGTCCCACGGCACGATCACGTGACCGCCCCCCACGAAGTCCGAGACCCGCACGGGCACCACGCCGACGACATGCCCCGCCACGCTGTAGACGCTGATGCGGCCGGACGAAGGTGCGGCGTCGGTGGCGAAGAGGAACCTCGTATCCCGGGACACGGGGTTGGGGAAAGCGTGCAGATCCTGGATGCCGGTGGCGGTCGCGGCGTCCTCCCCCTGCAGGGGGATCACCGTGCCGAGACCGTCGATCTCGAGCACGACGGCGGCGAAGCCGCCGCCCGTCGCGCGGGCCGTGAACGACATGTCCACGGTGTGCTCGTCGACGCGCGTCAGCACCTTGTTGGACAAGGTCACGTTCTGGCCGTGCAGGTCCAGCCCCACGTCCGGGACGAGATAAGCGGCGGTGATCGCGCGCCCCGTGAAATCCAGGTCCTGCTGCAGCGGCAGGGGCGTCTCGCCGGCCACGAACAGCTCGCCGGCCAGATGCAACGTCACCGCCACCGGCAGGTTGATCGTCAGCGCGAAATGCTCGGCCTCGTCGTCGGGCGCGGCCGTGTCGTAGACGTTGAAGGTGACCGCGTAGTCCAGGGGCAGGATGGGGATGCGCACTTCCCACGCCGCCCTCTGGTCGCTGCCGGCGCCCGGCGGCGTGCCGCCGACGGCCAGGGCGGACAGGTCGGCTCCCTCGGAATCGAGCACGACGAGGCGGTCGACGCCGGCCTCGTCGAAGGCCCTGACGGTCAACACCAGCTCGTTGTTCTCGTCCAGCGCCGCGAACTCGGCTCCGTCTGCCACTGGCTGCCAGCCCAGCAGCACGTCGGCCCGGGGCGGCCCGGCGTCGATCACCATCAGCGCGTCGCCCAGCAGGGTGTACTGCGCGACGGCGCGGCGGTAGGTGCTGTAGGTCGGGTGCAGGGCCAGGAACGCCGTCTCGCTGGCCAGCATGAGTTCTCCCAGCACCCAGCGCGACCGCAACGTCTCGCCGTTGATCGCGCCGCGGGGAGGATCCTGCAGCATCGTGGCGAACTGCACCTGGACGAGCGTGGCGTTGGGCGACAGGAATTCGTAGCCGGAGCTGGCGTAGGTGGCCACGGCGCCCGCGCCGGGCCGGCGCAGGAACTTCTCCCCCAGCGACGGCACGTCCGTCGCATTGGACTCGCCGGAGCCGTCGCGCGTCCAGGACGTGACGTGGCAGCCCAGGCCCACCAGGAGCCAGGGCCGTCCGACGTTGTCGAAGCTGGACGCGTCCTCCCGGTAGAACGGGCTGTTGCCCACGTCCTCGATGATCTGCTCGTGTGCCATCAGGTGGTCGTTGGCGTGCCCTTGGTAGTGAAAGATGGCGGCGCCCCGCCCGCCCTCGGCCAGCAGCACGGGCAATGCGTATGTCTCTGCGTAGCCAGTGAACTCCGGCCGCGAGCGCACGTCGTCGTGGGGCGGCGACAGGGGTTCCAGATAGGTGCTGAGATAGACCCGAGCGGCAGTGAAGTCGTCGTCGCCCACGCCGTCGGGCGGAGCGAGCGCGAAGGTCTCCCAGTTGGTCGCAGCGATCTCCTGGGTCTCCTCGAAGTCCTCCTCGGTGGGATCGTACTGCTGGTCGGAGGCGCTGATGTTGTAACCGTCCGACCAGGCGTCGTCGGCCACGAGGACGGCCCGCTTCTTCCAGTCCCCCGCGGCGGACTCGAAGGTGATGACCTTGTCGACCATGGCCGCGATTTCCGCCGTGGAGTTGCCCGGGAAACGCCCCACCAGCATCCCCGCCGGCGCGCTGGTGTAATAGGGGTACTCTTGATCGTCGGTCGCGGTGACGAACCACTTGTCCGAGGGCAACAGCTCGTTCTCGTAGCCGCCCTGGTACCAGCGATGCCAGTGCGACGGCACCCAGTCGCGCAGGTTGTGGGAGTCGCTGAGCCCCTTCACGTTCTCGTTGGCGTCGCCGAAGATCTGCAGGGCCCAGGTGCCCCACTCTTCCAGGGCGATCGTGCAGAGCCGCTTGATGGCCTCGGGGTTCTTGAGGCCCCCGCCGTACCAGTCGAAGACGGCGTGGACGTCCACGATGTGGATCGCCAAAGGACGCGGCGACCGCGCCCGCCGGTGCTCGGCCCAGCGCTCCGCTTCCGCGCGGAAGGCCGGATGGGTGATCACCAGGACGTCGGGGGGTGCGGTGATCGCCGCGGGATCGTCCGGGTAGGCGACGCGGCTGGCCTTGAAGTACGGGAAGCCGGCCAGCATCGCCGCCGGGTCGCCGCCGACGGCCAGGAAGCGCCGGGCGGCGACGGCGTCCTGGCTGGCCGTGAGCGAGAGCGTGGTCGTGCCGCCGACGTCCACCAGGTTCGCCGCCGTCAGCGCCACGTGACGTGGCGCCCGCGGGTCGCTGATGTCCAGCAGCAGGATCCGGTCGCTGGTGAAACCCTGCACCTCGAGCGCCCGCTCGCCCGTCGCCTCGCCGCAGTTGAAGTCCAGCACGTCATCCTGAGCCTGGTACAGTGCGTCGTAGGACAGCTCGTACCAGTCAAGGTACCCGAGGAGGAAGGCGGAGATCGTGTTGTCCACCTTCAACGCCGCGTCGATCACGTCCGCGACAGGCAGCGCCGCGCCCGAATCGTAGATCACGCCCTGGTAGTCCACGTTGAAGGTGTCGAGAATCATCTCCACCTCGTCCTTGACCAGCGAGATCTGGAAGGACCGCGCCGCGCTGCCGAAGCCGTAGACGCCCACGCGCAGGCGGGTGTCCGTCGCGCCCGGGACCGGGTTGACAAGCGTGAGCCCGCGCTGGAGGAGGGTCGTCTGGTTGGCGTTCCAGAAGTTGCGGTCGGAGACGTTCGTGTAGGGGTAGTAGCCGTAATGGGTGTCTTCCTCGAAGTAGTCGAGCCGACGGTAGCTCGGCTCGGGAACGCCGGCGGCGGGCGGCAGCGTCAGCGGCTCCATGCGCGCCCAGGGGTCGCCGCCGGCGGGATCCGCGGCGGCCAGGTAGTAGATGTTGCCGTTGTTGACCGCGTCGATGCCGCTCGGGTTGTAGATCTCGTGGGGATCGCCGCAGCCGTCGTAGTCGGTGCCGTCGGAACTGAAGGGACCATCGTCGCGGACGCGCAGTCCGTAGAAGACGATGGCGTCGCCGCCCGTGAAGTCGCCGCCGTCGCCGAGCATCAGCAGGGGCACCTCGATCTCGTCGTAGGGCGGATCCTGGTCCGGCACGTACCGGCGCTTGTAGAGGCGGATGTGCGACTCGAGGATGCCGGCGCCGTCGAGCAGCCCCTGGTTGGACAGCGCCCCCGCCTCGAGATAGACCAGGCCCGTGCGCGTGACGGGGATGCGCACCTCCGGCGCCAGCAGGGTCCTCGCCGCCGCGAGGGTCTTGCCGGCGGCGCGCGGGCGGTCATGTTCACGGGGCAGGACGTCGAGCGAAGCGCCGTTGAGGAACATGGATCCGAAACGCGCGTCGCGGGGGACCAGGCGGCCGGGTGCGGCGATGGACCCGGCGTCGGGCACGAAGCGGACGCGCCACTCGCCGCTGCGCAGCAGCCTCTGCGCGCGTCCGGCGGCGTCGGTCTGCAACGGACGGATGGTCACCGGCGCGATCCTGTGCCCGCGCCACGCGACCACCTCGCCGATCTCCAGGGGCGGATGGGCCGGTTCGCCGCGCAGGGCCTTGGCCATCTCGTCCGCGGAGAGGGCCGGTACGCCGGTGCGGGGCTGCTCGCCCGGCAGGACGTACTCGGCGTCGAGCAGGTCCTCGCCGGTCGCCGGGTCCGTGCGCTTGACCGGCAGGGCGCCCCGCAGAACCTCGCGCCCGTCGAGGGCTTCCCAGCTCTCGTCGACGACGTCGACGGCGACGGTGGCTCCCGGCGGCAGGACCAGCCACGTGCCGTAGGCCGGCACCATGGGCGCGAAGGGGCCGGCGTCGGAGAAGAACCCCTCCAGCCGCGGCAGATGACGCGTCACGCCGGCGGCCGGCAGCGTTTTCTCCACCCAGCCCAGATCGCCGGTGGACAGGCGCAGCCGGAACCCGTCCGGACCGCTGGCGGCGACCTCCACGGGCGAGGCGGCACCAAGGGCCGGGAAAACGAACAGCGACATCAGGACGAGCGCCACCGGGCCGGTCGTACGAGGGATCCGGAACAGGCTCATGCCGTACTCCTATGCCAGGGGCTTGCAGACATCCTGCAGGATGGGGAGTCGTTCAGGGGATGGTCTTGCCACAGTATATGCGCACCCTCCGGACGGGTCAACGGGCAGGGGCTGCGGCGGGACGCAAAAAGGGGGCGGGTATCGCTCCCGCCCCCCGTTCGAATCGGTTCGCGTCCTACTTGTACAGCGTCTTCACGGCGCCCCAGGAGGCATCCTCGTTCCCCACGGGGGTGCAAATGCCGCCGGTGGGGTTGACGATGAACACCGGCTCGGTCGGTCCGCCGGTGTTGTTCACGCAGGGAATCGCGACGCCCACGTCCTCGGCATAGCCGGGGCCATAGGGAAAGTCCAGTGAGCCGGGTACGCCGCGGATGTAGTAGTTGATCGGTATCGTAGCGTTGACGACGACCAGGGTCATGGTCATCAGCACGACGACGTCTTGACCGTTGGGCGTCAGGGGACCGTCGCCGATGCCGACGAGGTAGTCTATGCCGCTACCGACGTTGAGGCCGGCCACCAGCGTCCAGGCGCCGAAGTAGTCGCCCGAAGTCGCCGGCGGGACGATCTCCACCTGGCCCTCCCAGGCAGCGACCTGATAGCCAGTGGGCTGGGTGATGCAGCAATAGAGCACCAGTTGGGTGAAGGCCGCCACATCCGCGCAGAGCTCCGGATAACCCACGATCTCGTCGTCCTTGTAGATACCAAAGCTGTCGGGACCCGGGTATGCCCACGCGACGGACGCCACCACTCCGATCATGCACATGACGATTAGCATCTTCTTCATCGTTCCTGTCCCCTTTCCTTGGGTCCCAGCTTGAAAAACCCGCCGTGATCCACGCATGCAGGATCCTGCGGCGGCCAGTACTGGAGGATTGCCACCTTATCAAGTTGTCTCGCGACCTGGACAGCGAGCACCGTTAGACCCCGCTCCCGCGGGGGAACCGCAAGGGCTCTCCCGTCCGGGTACATCAATATCCGCGGAAACGCAATCCTTGTCAAGACGCATTGTATCCAGCAGATGGGGACGCGTCCATACAATTCAGGCCGACGGCGCGCACGAAAACGGGGGCGCCTATCAGGCGCCCCCCGCAGCGGCCGCAAGCCGCTTGATCTAACAGACCGGACCTAGTACAGGCTCTTCACCTGGCCCCAGGTCAGATCCTCGTTGGCGATGATATCACAGACACCGTTGAGCCACGCGCAGGCTCCCCAGGTGCCGTCGATGGGCTGGCAAGGAATGGGAGTGCCCGCCACATGCGCATAGCCGGCGCCATCCGGGAAGGCCAGCGAACCGGGAACACCGCTGACCGAGTACGTCGCGAAATCCGTACCAGGAGGATTCATGCCATAGAACAGGATCGTGATATCGGCGAGGTGCGCGACGCCGTCGATGGCGGGGATCGGATTGGAACCCGTGCCGACCTGGTAATCGTTGCCTTCGACGACAGGAACGGCACCGGGCGACAGAACCCAAGGGTTCACGAGCTGGGCGTTGGTGTCGAGCTCCAGCCGGGCTTCCCAGGCCTTCACGTCGGGCGCCGAGGCGTTGGTCACCAGCAGATGGGCCGTGAGAGGCAGGAAGCCCCCCGCGTGCGTCGCGCAGAATGTCTCGCCGCCCACGTCGAAGTACATGCTCATGCCATCGGGATCGGGATCGACCGGCACGGCCATGGCGCTGCCGCTGAATGCAAAGACAGCTACCACCGCGAGTACTAACATCTTCTTCATGTTGCGTCTCCTTGTTGTTGTTGTTCTTCTGTGACCACGATCCGGTTCTTGCGTCCCGCGGCCCCGCAGGGCCGCGGGACGTCCGTCACCAATTCGTAGTCCAGAACCCTACAACGTAACCAGAGGTTACGGACACTGTACGTTCCTCGCAGCAGAAAACCACACGAGGTCCGAAATGTCGTCACGTTCGTCGAAATAGTAATCGACGGAGTAATGGTATCCGGCCGCAACAGGATACCGCTGTGAGAACAGAAGCACATCGGTGGACGTGGTCCACAGACCGTCGCCATCGATGTCCGCGCTGTTGAACAGGAGTAGCAGGGGACCATTGGTCAGGGGCGAACCGCTGACCATGACGTAGGTCTTGCCGTCGTTGGTGTCGTTACCATCGTTGGAATAATCGACGTGACCACCGGCGTAGAACGGACCCGAGAAGGTGGTCATACCGTTGATATCAGTGCTGGCGTCAGCAATGGTACCATTGGGGCAAGCCACCAGACCGGCCGGATCTCCAACGTTGACCGGAGGAACGGCAGGGGGATTCTCGAGCCAGATGTCCTCGAACGGATAGGCGAAGACCGGATTCGAACCACTGTCCAGCAGGGTCACCGTGATCGTGGCATCTTCCTCGGTACTGTAAGGTCCGGGCGCGGGTGGGACAGGGAAAATGGGCGCACGGGCCTCGGTCATCAGACTGCCGGAGCCATCCGGCGTATTGTACACGTTGACGTTCACGCCCACGGGCGCGTTCAACATCGTACACGACGACGTGTCGAGGTCAGGGATACCAGCGAAGCCAAGGGTTGTGACTCCCATGGCAGCGATGCAGATCAACAGACCTACAATGTTCTTACGAAGCATTAGGACACCTCCTAAAAGGCAATTCCATGCGAGGGCGGCAAACCCAAGCGAGAACGAGTGCAACTACGTTGACCCTCCCTTCCACTCTTCATAAGCCCTTAACTTGACTTCATGAGTTTACCACACAGCGGCAGCCTATGCAACATCATTTTTTTAGAATATCAACCATCCGTCTCACACTTCATGATGGTCCTGAAGATCAACTTCAGCACCGCAAGTCAAAAGCAAGACCCGCACCAGAAAGCGGCGCGGGCCCTAGCTTGGTGGGCGAAACAGGACTCGAACCTGTGGCCTCCTGCTTGTAAGGCAGGCGCTCTAGCCAGCTGAGCTATTCGCCCTTGCCCTGCAAAAAGGACTGAAGCAGGAATATCGGGATCAACAGGCAATAACCGAGAACCAGGAGCAACGGCGCCAGGGAGATGTCGCCCGAGCCCAGCAGCAGGTAGCCGACGACGATGGCCGCGAAGCCGCCGATCAGCCACGCGTAGCGCTTGAATATCAGCATTTTGCCTCACCTCGTGGACGAAACGGCCTGAATCGGGGATCCGCCGGGCGCCAAAGCATAGGGCCCCGGTTCGGCCCCGTCAAGTCCGCGGGAACACCCGGGACGTTCGTCAACGCCTCTGGCGGGGGGCGCGCAGGCTCCGGTACCGGCGGACCGCCTCGCGGTGCTCCTCCAGGGTCCGCGAGAAAACGTGCCCCCCGGAACCGTCCGCGACGAAGAACAGGGCGTCGAAGCCGGACGCCGGCTCCAGGACAGCCCGCAGGGCCGCCGGGCCGGGGCTGCCGATGGGGCCCGGGGGCAGACCCGCGCGTCGATAGGTGTTGAAGGCGGAATCCACTTCCAGGTCTGCATAGAGGATCCGCTCGCCCCGCTTGTCCAGGGCGTGGGCCACGGTCGGATCGGCCTCCAGCGGGATCCCGTCCGCCAGGCGATTGAGGTAGACGGCGGCCACGCGCGGCATCTCCTCCGCACGCGGCGTCTCGGCCTCGACGATCGAGGCGAGCGTGAGGATCTCGTGCAGACCCTGGAGCGCGTCGTCGCGCCGGGGCGGCGCGTCGTCGAGGAGCAGCCGCCAGCGGGAGAGGCCGTGCTCGAGCACCACGGCGGCCACCTGGGCGGCGTCGACGCCCTCGGCGAAGTGATACGTCTCGGGGAACAGGTATCCCTCGCAGAGGGGGAAGGCCCGGCCCGTGCGTTCCCTCTCCCGTCGCAGCGTTTCCGCATAGTCGCCGGCGGCGGCCGCGTCCAGGGGCAGGGGCGCTTGCACCATGACCAGGCCGGCGAGACTGTCCGCCGCGGACAGAAATTCCGCCGCGGACCAGGGAAACGCCGCAGCGAGCCCTGCGGCGATGGCCGAGGCGGTCTCCCCCTCGAGGATCGTCACCCGCACGGGTACGGTCCGCCCCGTCACCAACAGCCCGAGCAGGTCCCGCGGCGACAGGTCGCGTGGCACGGCGTAGCGCCCGGCGCGGATCGCACGGTCGCGGCCGGTCAGCCGGGCTCCCCAGACGAAAACCATCCGGTGCCTCAGCAGGTCGTGGGCGACGAGCGAGTCGGCCACAGCGCGCAACGTCGCGCCACGGGGGACCTCCACGATCGTCTCGTGCCCGGCGTCGGTGGGCGGCGTCGTCCAGAAGATCCAGGCCTCAGCGGCCAGGGCGACGACCGTCGCGGCCGCCACGGCGATCGCCGTCGTCCGGACGCGGCCGCGTTTCACGCGTCGCCTCCCCCGCCGGAGCGCCCCCGGGCGTCGAGGTACTGCTGGAGGATCAACTCCGCGGCGATCTCGTCGCGCTCACCCCTGGACCGCGCGGATTTGGCGCGGCGGCCGCCGGCGCGACGCGACGCGGCGCGCAGCCAGGCGTCGGCTTCCTGCGAGCTGAACCGCTCATCCACCAGGTGCACGGGCAGGCCGAATTCGGCGTCGAGGCGCCCGGCGAAACGGCGGGCCGCCGCGGCCATTTCGCCCTCGCGCCCGTCGGCGGTCAGGGGCAGGCCGACCACGATGGCCACGACCGCCCGTTCCCGAACGAGGTCGCGAATGCGTTCCAGGATGGATCCGTCGTCCGGCGTGCGGTGGCAGCCGGCGGCAGAGGCGATCGTGCCGGTGGGATCGCTCAGCGCCAGGCCGATACGGCGCGAGCCATAGTCGAGACCGAGCACGACGGCCATGGCCTATTCCCGACGCTGGAGATGCTTGCGGAGACACACGCGGAACCGCCCGTCGGCGGCAAAATCGAAGTCCAGCTCGTCGGTGAACTCGCGCATGATGGTGATGCCGCGTCCCCGCTCGCGCAGCAGGTCCTCGGGAGGAATCCAGCCCTTGTGGTCGAAGCCGGGGCCGTGATCAAGGACGGTGATGGCGATCTCGTCCTTCGCGATGTCGAAGTGGATCTCCACCTGGCGCTGCTCGTCCATGCCGTTGCCGTGTTCCATGGCGTTGGTGCAGGCCTCGATGACGGACGTGCTGATCTCGTCGATGTCCTTCTGATCGCAGGGCAGGTCTCCGGCGAGTTCCATGAGGATGGCGTCAGGCACGCCCAGGTAGAGCAGCTGGCTGGGGATCTTGAGTTCGATGCGCTGGCTGCGTTCTCCGGGATCCTTCATCGCTCCGTCCTGGCTGGTCATGCGAAGCTCCTGATCCCTTCTTCTTCATCGCTGAAGGAGACGAAGACGGTATGCAGCTTGGAGACCATGAAGATGCTCTCGATACGATCGGATACGTTCAGGAGTTTCAGGTCGCCGCCACCCTTCTTGACGGTGGAATAACCGGAGATGAGTATGCCAAGGCCCGTGCTGTTGACCCAGTTGATGCGGGAGAGGTCCACGAGCATGTTCCTGTAGCCCTCGTGCAGGAGCGTCTTGAGCGTGTCGTTGAACGTCGCCGCATCGGGTCCTCCCATGAGCTTGCCGCTCAACTCGAGGATCACGACCCCATCGCGAATGCGTTCCTTGATCTTCAAGCCTGCCTCCTTGGCGTCGCCCCGGCGTCGCCGATGCCCGGGCGAGAATAATGAAAGCGGTGGAACGTGTCCAGGACCAAAGCCCCGGCCGGCATCCGATTCAGGGCGCCGGCGCCGCGTCGTGCAGGATGTCCAGGGCGCGCCGGAAATCGTCCGGCGGCGGCGCCGCGAACGACATCTCCTCGCCGCTGCGGGGATGCCTGAGCCGCAGCTCGCTGGCGTGGAGCATCTGCCGGCCGGCGGCTGCGACCAGGGCATCCGCCGTGCGCCGGTCCAGGGGGTGGACGCCCTTGGCGCGGGCGTCGTCGCCGTAGGTCGTGTCACCGACCACGGGATGATGATGATGGGCGAAGTGCACGCGAATCTGATGGGTGCGGCCCGTCTCCAGCCAAACCTCGCAGCGCTGCACGAAGCCGAAATCCTCCCTCACCTCGTAGCGCGTGACGGCCGGCTTGCCGCCCGCTGCCAGGACGGCCATGCGCTGGCGCTGCGTGGGGTGGCGCCCCAGGGCTCCGGTCAGGGTCCCCGCGTCCTCGGCCCAGCGCCCCCAGCTCAACGTCTCGTAGGTGCGGCCCAGGGTCCGGTCCTGGAGCTGGGACTGCAGATCGCGCAGGGACGCCTCGGTCAGGGCCACCACCAGCAGCCCCGAGGTGTCCTTGTCCAGACGGTGCACGAGGCCGGCGCGGAGCCGGTCCCCGCCGGGCAGGTCCTCGAACCGGTGCAGCAGGGCGTTGACCAGCGTGCCGGTGCGATGCCCGGGGGCCGGATGGACCACCAGGCCCGCGGGCTTGTCGATCACCATGATCTCGTCGTCCTGGTGGACCACGTCCAGGCGGATGTCCTCGGGCTCCGCGGAGGTGGGCGGCGGGGGCGGCGGCGTGAAATCGACCCGTTGCCCGGCGCGCAGCCGGTATCGGCTCGGCTGCGCCTTGCCGGCGACGAGGGCACCCGAGGAATCGATCGCCTTCTGCACCTGGCTGCGGGACAGGTCCGGGCAACGCGCGGTCAGGAAATGGTCGAGGCGGAGTCCTTCATCCGCATCGTCGACCCGGAACGTGCGCGCGGCGTGATCCGGTTCAGGCGTCATCGCCGGCCGCCGTGGCGGAGGGGACAGCCTCGAGATCGTGACGATCGCCTGACGCCGTCGTCTTCTCACCGCGCCCTTCCCGCCACAGGCTCAGGAACAGGACCAGCCCGCCCAGGGTCACGCCCATGTCGGCCACGTTGAAGGTGTAGAAGCGGTGGGTGCCGACGCCGAGATCGATGAAGTCCACCACGAGGCCATCGTAGAAGATCCGATCGACGAGATTGCCGAGGGCGCCGCCGAGGATGGCGGACACCGCGCACCTGCGGATCCTCAGCAGTGAGGACGTGTGCCGGTAGAGCAGGACGAGCGCCAGGGCGGCCACGACGCTGACGGCGATCAGCAGCGGCCGGCCGCCGATCACCAGCCCCATGGCGGCTCCGGGATTCCTCACGTAGGTGAAACGCGCGTATCCGCCGATGACGTCGAGGTGCTGCAGGAGCCGGTCCGCATGCGCCAGGACCATCCGCTTGGCCGCGAAATCGACCAGCAGCACCACGGGAGCCCACAACCAGGGAATGCCGGCGGCGGCGCGGTTCAATAGCGGTCCCTCTCCTCGAGCTCCTTGCACTCGATGCAGAGGCGGGCGTCCAGCTTGGCCCTGAGGCGCGCCAGTCCGATCTGCTTGTCGCAGCCGGCGCACTTGCCGTAGGTGCCGTCCTCGATGCGTTGCATCGCCTGGTCGAGCTGGTACAGGTAGCGCCCCTCGGTGGTCGCGAAATGGATCGTGGTCTCGTAGAGGAACTCGTCGCTGCCCTGGTCGGCCATGTGATTCGAGTGGGCCTTGGCGAGATCACCGCCGAAGTCCTCCCCTTCGTGGTGGATGGTCTTGGTGTGCTTGGCCAGCGACTTTTCTATGCGCTCCTTCTCGGATGCGATCAGATCGCGAAAGCGTTCGAGTTCGGTCTTGCGCATGTCTTCCTCCTTAATCCCGGACTCGCCGGTCTATGGCAATGGACACCGACACACCGTCCACCGTGAAGCTGTCCGCGTAAGGCAGGTCCGTATCGTCACGGCTGAAAACGGCCAGGGTCTCGCCCGTCACGCGTTTCCCGTGGCGTTCGAGAGCTCTCAGGACGTCTCCGTCGCCGTCGACACGCAACACAATCCTGTCGGCAACCGCAAACCCGCTCTGCTTGCGCAGGTTCTGCACCTTGTTGATGACCTCGCGGCACAGCCCCTCTTCGCGCAGCTCCGGGGTGAGCGTGGTCTCCAGCGCCACGGTCAGGCCGTCCGCCGAACCGGCGGCGTACGTGCCGAGTCCCTGCTCGACGATCAACACCTCCTCGTGGGTGAACGCCGTAGGCGCGCCCGCGAGCTCGAGGGTGACCTCGCCGTGGCGGCGCAGCGCCAGGGCCTGCTCGGGCATCATGGCCGCGATGGCCCCTGCCGCCTCCTTGGCGCGCTTGCCGAAACGCGGCCCCAGGGCCCTGAAGTTCGGCTTGGCGGCAAGGGCGACCACCCGCAGCGGGTCGTCCAGGAGCGCCACCTCCTTGACGTTCAACTCCTCGGCCAGGATGGCGCTGAAGCGCTCGTCGCCTACCAGGACGGCGGCCCGGTCGTCGTCGGAGTGCAGCAGCAGCCTGGCCAGGGGTTGCCGCGTGCGCAGCTGCGCCTCCTGCCGCAGCGAGCGGCCCACGCCCACCGCCTGCTGCGCCGCGCCCATGGCGGTCTCGAGATCGTCGTCCACGCGCGCGTCGTCGCGGGACGGGTACGCCGTCAGGTGCACGGACACGTCGCCGCCGCCGTGCAGGCCGCGGTAGATCTCCTCGGCGGTGAAGGGAATCACCGGCGCCAGCAGTCGCGCGGCGCCGTCGAGCACCGCATGCAGGGTCGCGAAGGCGGCCTGCTTGTCCGCCGTCATCTCGCCCTTCCAGAAGCGCCGGCGCGAGAGCCGCACGTACCAGTTGCTGACGTCGTCCATGACGAACGCGCCGATCGCCTTGGCCGCGCGCGTGAAGTTCAGATCCTCGAACTGCTGGCGCGCTTCGCCCGTGACGCTGTGCAGCCGGCTCAACACCCAGCGGTCGAGCATCGTCTCCGCGGCGGTCGGACCGTCGGCGGGGGGCCAGTCGTCAAGGTTCGCGTAGAGGGCGAAGAAACTGTAGACGTTCTCCAGCGTCGCCAGCAGCTTGCGCTGGGCCTCCTTGACACCGTCGAGGTCGAACCGCGTGGGGCTCCAGACGGGCGAGGCGGTCAGCATGTACCAGCGGAGCGGGTCGGCGCCGTACTCCCTCAGGATCGCCATGGGGTCGACGGTGTTGCCCAGGCTCTTGGACATCTTCTTGCCGTGCTTGTCCAGGACGAGCTCCAGCGTGAGACAGCTCTTGTAGCTGCTGCACCCCGAGAGGAAGGTGCTGATGACCAGCATCGTGTAGAACCAGCCGCGGGTCTGGTCGATGCCCTCGCTGATGAAATCGGCCGGGAACTGGCTCTCGAAGAGATCCCGGTCGCCGAACGGATAATGGTACTGGGCGTAGGGCATCGCGCCGCTGTCGAACCAGCAATCGATGACCTCGGGCGTGCGGCGCATGGTCCCGGCGCAGCCCGCGGCGGTGCAACCGAAGGTGACATCGTCCACGTGGGGACGGTGCAGATCCAGTTCCGAGAGGTCCTTTCCCGTCAGCGCCGAGAGGTCCGCGCGGCAGGTGGGCAGGTGCGTCGCGTCGCAGCGGTCGCAGATCCAGACGTTGAGCGGCGTCCCCCAGAACCGGTTGCGGCTCAGCGACCAGTCCACGTTGCCCGCGAGCCAGTTGCCGAAGCGTCCGCTGCCCACTTCCGGCGGCGCCCAGCGGATCTCCCGGTTGGCGGCGACGAGCTGGTCGCGCATCGCGCTGGTGCGGATGAACCAGGACGGCGTGGCGTAGTAGATCAGCGGATTGCCGCAACGGTCGTGGAAGGGATAGTCGTGGGTGTAGACCTCCTCGCGCAGGAGCTTGCCCTGGTCGCGCAGGTCGCGGATGATCTGCCGGTCGGCGCTCTTGACCGGTCGCCCGGCGTAGGGGGCGATCTCCCCGACGAAGGCGCCGGCGGCGTCGACGGGATTGAAGAAGGCCAGGTTCTCGCGCCGGCCCACCTGGTAGTCGTCCTCGCCGAAGGCGGGCGCCATGTGCACGATGCCCGAGCCGCTGTCCAGGGTGACGAAGTCCGCCGGCACCACGACGAAGGCGTTCTCGCCCGCCGCCGGGGACATGAACGGGAACAGCTGCTGGTACGCGCGCCCGAGCAGGTCGCGTCCCTTGAACCTGTCGAGGATCTCGGTCGGGACCTGGGGATCGAGCACGCCCAGCCGGGCCTCGGCGAGGATCAGGATGTCGTCCCCGTGGCGGACGCGCACGTAGTCGAAGTCCTCGCCCACGACCAGGGCCACGTTCGACGGCAGGGTCCAGGGCGTGGTGGTCCAGGTCAGGAAATGTTCGTCCGCGTCGGCGGCCTTCAGCTTCACGTAGATGCTGGGCTCATCGACCGTCTGGTAGCTGTTGGCCATCTCGTGGGTGGAAATCGGCGTGCCGCAGACGGGACAGTAGGGCACCACCTTGTGGCCGCGGTACAGCTTGCCCCCGGCGTCGAAGCGGCTCAGGATCCACCAGACAGACTCGATGTACGCGTTGTCGTACGTGATGTACGGGTCGTCCAGATCCAACCAGTAGCCCAGACGCTCGGTGAACTCGTCCCAGTCGGACTTGCAGCTCCAGACGCTCTCGCGGCACGTCTCGTTGAAGGGCACGAGCCCGTATTCCTCGATGGCCACGCGCCCCTGGATGCCCAGTTGCTTCTCGACCGAGCGTTCGACCGGCAGGCCGTGCGTGTCCCAGCCGGCCTTGCGCACCACCCTGTGTCCGGTCATGGTCTTGTAACGGCAGGCGATATCCTTGGTCAGGCGCGCCATGACGTGGTGCACGCCGGGCAGCCCGTTGGCCGTGGGCGGGCCCTCGTAGAAGACCCAGTCCGGCCCGCCCTCGCGCTCGGAAATGCTCCGGCGGAAGGTATCGTGGGCACGCCAGAACTCGCCGATCAGGCGTTCCGACTCGGCGTCGTGGAACTTCCGCGCCAGTGCACCGTAGCGTTCGGTCGCTTTGTCGCGAGTCTTATCCATCGCCCGCCTCGTGGGCGACGGCGCCGCCTGGCTCCGGCATCCTGCGCAGCACTTCCGTGACCAGCTTGCAGAGCTTGGGCTCGATCCTCTGGGCCACCCTGATGATCTCGTCCACGTCGGCCGGCTGCAACGTGTCGGGGAAACAGGCGTCGGTGACCGCCGACAAGCCCAGCACGCGCATGCCGCCGTGCACTGCCGCCAGGCATTCCGGCACGATGGACATGCCGACCGTGTCGGCGCCGATCGCGCGCAGGAAACGGTACTCGGCCGCGGTCTCGAGATTGGGACCGGCGACGGCGACGTAGACCGCCCGCTTCAGCGGCAGCCCCAGTTCGAGCGCGGTGGCCTCGGCAAGCGCCACCAGCGAGAGGTCGTAGGGTTCGCTCATGTCCGGGAAGCGGACGCCGAGACGGTCGTCGTTGCGGCCGATCAACGGATTGTCGCCCATCAGGTTGATGTGGTCGGTGATCACCGTCATGTCGCCGGGGCTCAGCTGGGGGTTCATGCCGCCGACAGCGTTGGACATGACCAGGGTGTGCGCGCCGAGGGCGCGCATGACGCGCACCGGCAGCGTGATCCGACGCATGCCGTGGCCCTCGTAGTAGTGGACGCGCCCCTGCATGGCAACCACACGCCGGCCGCCGAGGGTGCCGAAGACGAAGCGGCCGGTGTGGCTCTGCACGGTGGAGTCGACGAAGTGCGGGATATCCCCGTAGGGCACGGCGCAATCCGTGTCGATCTTCGCGGCGAGATCACCCAGACCGGTGCCCAGGATCAGCCCGATCTCGGGTCGCAGATCACATTGCCCGCGCATCCAGGTCGCCGCTTCCTCGATCTGTGTCCAGGTATCGCTCACTCGTGAACCTCCACACGGGGCCATTTCCCATAAACGCGATAAACTAACACGCGCCCATCGTTCGATAAAGGGAAAAGCCGTGCGTAGCGGGTCAGATCACCAATCTGGCCAGCATCGTACAGAGCAGTCTGACCAGCAACAGGGCGAGAATCGGCGACAGGTCTATGCCGCGCAGCGGAATCAGGGGCCGCAGCAGATCGAGCAACGGATCGGTCAGCCTGCAGATCATGACCAGGTAGGAATTGCCGGGCCGGGGGTTGAGCCAACTGATGATCACGCGCGCGATGATCAACCAGCTATACACCTGGCAGATGGACAGCAGCATGCGTACCGCCACGTCTCAACCTCTCCTTCGCGCCGCGGCCGGCCGCGGCGGCATCCTCAGCGGGCCGTTTCGCGAGGGCCGAATATGGCCGTACCGACACGGATCATCGTGGACCCCTCGGCGATGGCGGCTTCGAAATCGTCGGACATGCCCATGCTCAACTCGGGCAGGGGCAGGCCGCTAGCCTCGCGGGCCTCGTCGGCCAGTCCTCGCAGTGCGGCGAAGGTGCGGCGCAGCTCGCTCTCGGGAGCGCCGAAACGCGCCATGCACATGAAACCCCGCAGGGCCAGGCCCGGCAGGCCGGACGCCGCCACGGCCGCGTCGAGCGCCTCCCGCCGGTTCAGGCCGTGCTTCTGCGGCTCCGCGCCGACGTTCACCTCCAGCAACACCGGCTGCGTCAGGGAGCCCTCGGCGGCGACGTCGGAGATCCTCTCGGCGAGCCGCAGCGAGTCCACGGCGTGCAGCAGCTCGAAGCGCCCGACCGCCTTGCGCACCTTGTTGCCCTGAAGGTTGCCTATGAAATGCCAGGCGACGCGAAGGTCCCCGACACCGGCCCCCCGCAGGAGCTCCGCCAGTTCCCCCTGGCGCGGCAGGGCGTCCTGGATACGGTTCTCGCCGAGGCAGACCTGGCCGGCCCGACAGGCGTCGACCACCAGCGGCAGGGGGATGCGCTTGGTGACCGCCACCACCGCGACCCCTGCGGCGGAACGTCCCGCGCGCGCGCAGGCCGTCGCGACCCCGTCTGCGAGATGGGCCATGTTCTCCGCGACGTCGATCATGACAACCTCGGCTCTTTGCGCGAGCCCCGGTCTATCGCCAGCGCAGCAGCAGGGTTCCGGGATCCAGCTCCATGTTCAACTCGGGAGCCTCGGGCCGGTCGTGATCCTTGAGCAGACGGACGCGCACGTGATCGTCCTGCGGCTCGAGCTGGATGATGACCGAGATCAGGGCGTCGAACTGGGCCACCTCGCCGGGCACGCCGCGCGCATCGCAGGTCTGGCCTTCACGATAGAGGCGCGAGGAGGTCCAGATCTCCGCGCTCCACTCGCGCGCCAGCTCGCACACGCCCTCGATCTCCCAGGTCTCGCAGTGTTCGAAGCGGGGCGTCCCGTCCATGATCACCATGTCGGGCGAGAAGTGGGCGGCGTCGTGGAGGAATTCTGCCGACTGGCGCAGCTTGTCCAGGGAGAGGGTCTTGCGGTTGTAGACCAGGATGTGGCGGTTGCGCTCCAGGTCCAGGCGCCGCTCGAGACGGTTGTCCAGCCGCTGGCTCTCGCAGATCAGCTGGAAGATCTCGAAATAGAAGGCCCGCAGGTGTTCCACCGATTCCTCGGTGGAGATATGCATGACCTTGCGCCCCCGCAACAGCGCATCCACGGCCATGCCGACCAGGAACGCGGTCTTGCCCACGCCGTGCCGCGAGAGCACCACGCCGAGGTTGCCGCTGCCCAGCCCCCCGCCGGTCGCCTTCTCGAAGATCCGCAAAGGGCTGCGGATCTGTGTGTCGTTCGTGGGCATCGACTCTCCTTGCGTTACTTGTGCCTGGCCGCCTTCTGCTCGGCGAATTCCTCTACCAGTTGCGCGCTGACCTCGGCGGGAGCCGGCGAGTAGCGTGCGAACTCCATGGTGTATTCGGCCTTGCCCTGGGTACTCGAACGCAGGACCGTGGCGTAGCCGAACATCTCGGCCAGGGGCACGTGCGCGTCGATACGCACGAAACCCTCGTCCTCGGTCGTGCCGATCACGATACCACGCCGCTGCATCACGGTGCCAAGGATATCTCCCTGGAACTCCGTGGGGCCTTCGACCGAGACCAGCATCAGCGGCTCGAGGGCTATGGGACGCCCCTTGCCGTAGTTCTCGCGGAAGCAGCCGCGCGCGGCCGCCTGGAAGGCCTGGTCCGATGAATCGACGGCGTGGGAAGCGCCGTCCTCGAGCACCACCTTCAGGCCCTGGACGGGATAGCCGACGTAGGCCCCCTTCTCGATCATGCTCCGGAACCCCTTCTCGACCGCAGGGATGAACTCGGTCGGTACGTTGCCGCCGGCGACCCGGTTCTCGAAATGGAACTCGCCGTCGTCGCTGGGATCCAGGTAGCCCTTGATGCGCGCGTACTGGCCCGAGCCGCCGCTCTGCTTGCGGTGCGTGTAGTCGAAGGGCACCTGCCTGGTGATGCACTCCCGGTACGAGACCTTCGGCCGCCCGGCCTCGACCACGGCGTGGTATTCGCGCCGGATGCGCTCCAGGTACACCTCGAGATGAAGCTCGCCCATGCCCATGATCAGGGTGTCTCCGGTCTCCTCGTCCTTGCGGGTGCGGAAGGTCGGGTCCTCCTTGGTGAAGCGGCCGAGCGCCTTGGCGAGATTGTCCTGCGACTTGACGTCCAATGGCACGACGGCCAGCGAGACGACGGGCTCCGGCACATGCATCGACGTCATGGAGACCTGGTCGCCGCCGGAGAAGGTGTCCCCCGACGCGCAGTCGATGCCGAACAGCGCCACGATGTCGCCGGCGTTCGCCTTCACGATGTCCAGCATCTGATCGGCGTGCATCTGCACCAATCGTCCGACCTTGACCCGCTTGCCCGTGCGCGTGTTGTGGATGGTGTCGCCCTTGGTGAGGGTGCCCTGGTAGAGACGGATGTAGGTGAGCTGCCCGTAGGCGCCGTCCTCCAGCTTGAAGGTCAGGGCGAGCAGGGGTTCCTCGTCCGACACCTTCACGGTGAACACTTCCTGGGTGCCGTCGCGGTCCACGCGGTGGGCGTCGTTCTCGACCTCGGTCGGATCGGGCAGATAGCGGGTCACGGCTTCCAGCAGCAGCTGGACGCCCTTGTTCTTGTAGGCGCTGCCCATGAACACCGGCGTGAGTTCGCGCGCCAGGGTGCCGCGCCGCACTGCGTCGTGGATGAGCCGCTGGTCGACCTCGCCCTCCAGCGCCGCCTCCATAAGCTCGTCGCTGAACATGCTGGCGGCGTCGATCAGCTCCTCGCGCAGCGTCTCGGCCTCCAGGCGGTAACGCTCGGGGATGTCCCCCCAGACCAGCTCCTCGCCCATCTCCCCCGTGAAGCGGCAGGCCTGCAGGCGCACCAGGTCGATGACACCCTCGTGGTTCTGTTCGAGGCCCAGGGGCATCTGCATCATCACGGCGTTGTGATGCAGTTTCTCGCGCAGCTGGTCCGTGACGCGCCTGGGATTGGCGCCGGAGCGGTCGCACTTGTTGACGAACGCCACCCGGGGCACCTTGTAGCGCTTCATCTGCCGGTCCACGGTCATGGTCTGGGACTGGACGCCGGCCACGGCGCAGAGCACGAGCACGGCGCCGTCGAGCACGCGCAAGGCGCGTTCGACCTCGATGGTGAAATCCACGTGGCCCGGCGTGTCGATGATGTTGATCGAATATCCGTCCCACTCGCAACAGGTGGCGGCCGAGGCGATGGTGATGCCGCGCTCGCGCTCGAGCTCCATGGAATCCATGGTGGCACCCACGCCGTCCTTGCCGCGCACCTCGTGCACCGCATGGATGCGGCCCGTGTAGTACAGGATGCGCTCGGTGAGCGTCGTCTTGCCCGAATCGATGTGGGCGCTGATCCCGATATTCCTCACCTTGGCGATGTCTCTGGCCATGACTATCTCCGGACGGCGAACCGCCCCGTGGAATGGACTCCTGTGCGGAAGGAGCTCTGGTCCTCCGGCTCAATGCAGACGCCCACCAAACAGCGGTGGGCGCCGCGCGGAATATACTTTGAAAATGGATAATTGCAAGCAGATTTGTCGTTTTTCAGAAGGGTCCGGACTCAGACGACGCCCAGACGGCGTCCCGCCGCGGCGAAGGCCTCGAGGCCGCGCACGATCATCGCGGGAGTATGCGCCGCCGAGACCTGCAGCCGGATTCGCGCCTGGCCCCGGGGCACCACCGGGTGGGCGAAGCCGACGGCGTAGACGCCGTGCGCGAAGAGGTCCGCGCTCAGGCGCTGTGCCAGCCGGGCGTCGTCGGCGAAACGCCTCAGATGCACCGGGATGATGGGGTGCTCCCCCTCACCCACGTCGAAACCCTGCACCCGCAGACCGTCGCGCATGAGCCGCTGGTTCTCCCGCAGCCGACGCAGGGGGGCCTTGTCCTCCCGCAGGATTCGCAGCACTTCCAGCGTGGCGCCGCAGACCATCGGCGGCAGGGTGTTGGAGAACAGATAGGGCCGGCTCTTCTGGCGCAGCCAGTCGATCACGGGGGCCGGCCCGGCGGTGCAGCCCCCGAGGGCGCCACCGAGGGCCTTGCCCAGGGTGGTCGTGCACAGATCGACGCGGTCGATCACGCCGCAGTGTTCGGCGGTCCCGCTCCCGGCGGCGCCGAGGACGCCGGTGCCGTGGCTGTCGTCCACCACCACCACGGCCTCGTACCGCTCCGCGAGATCGCAGACGCCAGACAGGGGCGCCAGATCCCCGTCCATGGAGAAGACCCCGTCGGTGACGATCAGGCGCAGGCGGGCGTCGCGGCTCCGCTGCAACGCCGCGGCGAGCTGGTCCAGGTCGGCGTGGTCGTAGACGAGGCGGCGGGCCTTGCACATGCGCACGCCGTCGATGATCGAGGCGTGGTTGAGACGGTCCGAGATCACGGCGCAGTCGGCGTCCAGCAGGGACTCGAAGAGCCCGCCGTTGGCGTCGAAGCAGGCGGCGTAGAGGATGGCGTCCTCGGCGCCCAGGAAGGTGGCGAGTTCCGACTCGAGGCGCTTGTGCAGCTCGGTGGTGCCGCAGATGAAGCGCACCGAGGAGAGGCCGAAGCCCCAGTCGTCCAGGGCGCGCCGCGCCGCCGCGACCACGCGCGGATCCGAGGCGAGGCCCAGGTAGTTGTTGGCGCAGAAGTTCAGCAGACGGCGCCCGCCGACGGTCACCTCGGGCCCCTGCGGGCCGCCGAGGACCCGTTCCGCCTTGTAGAGCCCCTCGGCGCGAAGGGACGCCAGCTCGCCTTTCAGATGGGTCGTCAGGGTACCGTGCACGGGCGTTCTCCTCGGCCGCGGGTTGGGGATCCTCCGCCGGGAATCTCGTCAACGACGACACCGGTGTCCAGAGGCGATCGACATCCATCCGCGGCACGAAAAACCCCGCCGCGGGCGCGGCGGGGTCTCGTCTCGCCGGAGATGGACCTAGGCGTAGTAGGACTTCATGTCGTCCAGGGTCCTGGCGGGAACCTTCTCCGCCCAGCCGGCCTGGCCGAAGGCGATCATGCGCGCCTTGACGACCTCGGCCATGGCGATCCGCGCGGGCTTCAGGTAGTCGCGCGGATCGAACTTGCCGGGGCTCTCGGCGAAGACCTTGCGGATGGCGCCGGTGATGGCCAGGCGGTTGTCCGTGTCCACGTTGATCTTGCGCACGCCGTGCCGGATGCCCTTCCGGATCGCCTCGACGGGCACGCCGTAGGTCTCGGGCATCTCGCCGCCGTACTTGTTGATGATGTCGATCAGCTCCTTGGGCACCGAGCTGCTGCCGTGCATCACCAGGTGGGTGTCGGGCAGGCGGCGGTGGATCTCCTCGATCAGGTCCATCTTCAGGACGTCGCCGCCGGGCTTGGTGGTGAACTTGTAGGCGCCGTGGCTGGTGCCGATGGCCACCGCGAGGGCGTCGCAGCCGGTGTCGGCGACGAAGCGCTCGGCCTCGTCGGGATCGGTCAGGTGGGCCAGGGCCTCGTCGCCGGTCAGGCCGGCCCCGTGACCGTCCTCGATGCCGCCCAGGCAGCCGATCTCGGCTTCCACCGTCACACCCAGGGCGTGCGCTTTCTCGACGACACGACGGGTGACCGCCACGTTGTAGTCGTAGGTGGACGGGGACTTGCCGTCCTCCTGCAGCGAGCCGTCCATCATCACCGAGGTGAAGCCCTGGTCTATGGCCGAGAAGCAGGTCTCCGGGCTGTTGCCGTGGTCCTGGTGCATGGCGATGGGTATCCGCGGGTTGAGCTCGGCGGCCGCCAGCATCAGGTGGCGCAGGTAGTTGTCCTGGGAGTAGGAACGGGCCCCGCGCGAAGCCTGCACGATGACCGGCGAGCTGGTCTCGACGGCGGCCATCATGATGGACTGGATCTGCTCCATGTTGTTGACGTTGAAGGCGCCGACGCCGTAGCCGTGCTCGGCGGCGTGGTCCAGCAGGACGCGCATGGGTACCAGCGGCATGTCATCTCTCCTCTGGGAATGCCTGGAAAAACCGGGCCGCGGTCTTGCGGCGACAGGGCCAAGATAACCCGGCTCCCCGGATCGATCAACATGGGGTTGGCCGTGGGGAACGTGATAGGATGCGCGCGAGGAGGTCGACATGGAATTCAGGGATCTCATCAGCGCCCGCTATAGCTGCCGCGCCTACCGCGCCGACCCGGTGCCGGACGACGATCTGGCATGCGTGCTGGAAGCGGCGCGCCTGGCGCCCACCGCCGACAACCGTCAACCCTTCGGCCTGGTGGTCATGTCCACCGCCGGCAGGAAAGCCGAGCTGTCGCGGATCTACGGGCCGGGCTGGTTCGTCCAGGCGCCGCTGGTGATCGCCGTCTGCGGCGAGCACGACCGCAGCTGGAAACGCAAGTCCGACGGCTGGTCGTCCGTGGCGGTGGACGCGGCCATCGTCACCGACCACCTGGTGCTGGCCGCCGCCGACCGGGGGCTCGGCACCTGCTGGGTCTGCGCCTTCGATCCGGCCGCCGCCCGCGAGGTGCTGGGCCTGCCCGAAGGGATCGAGCCCATCGCGTTCACGCCGCTGGGTTGGCCGGCCGACGCGATCGGCACCAGATCCAGGCGCGACCTGGCGGAGCTGGTGCATCGGGAACGGTGGTCGTGAAGCAGGGATGAGCCGGCGGCGACAGCGCCGCTGCTACAGGGAGGCGTGCTGGTGGAGGCGGCGGGAATCGAACCCGCGTCCGAAGCCGGTACCCTACCGACATCTACATGCATAGTCGCCGATCAATCTCGCCCCGCGCCTAGCTCGGCGACCGGCTGAGCGCGAGACCAGTCCCTGTCAAGATCTCGTCCATCGCCAAGAGACCAGGCTCCGGACCAGACACCAGATGACGGCGCTCCTGCGGGGACCCTGGTGTCCCGTTCCCCGAGGAACGCGCTACCTCTTATTTAGGCAGCGAGAGCGTATTGCTCAGTGTCATTTGTTTGTTTTTCCAGCGTTTTACGAGATGACTGGAATCTCGGCATGCAGTCAATAGTCCCCCGACCCCGTCGAAGCCATGTCGCCCCCACGTGTCGTCGAACAGGTACAAGCTACACGAAATTCGGAGACCTGTCAAAGAGCGGCCTTCGCACACATGCGCCGCCAACGCGCCTCGCGCAGCGCCGAAGCGTTGGCGGCGCATGTGTGCGAAGGCCGTTCCTTGGCTGGTTCGATCGTGTAGCTTGCATGTGCCGGACTATGGAGATTGGGATATTGGTTCTGGACCCTCGGTCCAGACCCTTGAAATCCCCGGAGATGTCGTGGCCCGCCCCGACCAAGGATGCGACCAACGCGAGAGCACCCACCGAGGCGGGCGAGAACCAACATCAACCAAATACCGAAACGCATCCCGGACCCCCGACCCAGGATTACCGCGACCATCAGAATCTCGATACTGAAAAAACCATGCAATCACCAACATCACCGTCTTTCAACCTCCTCCCCCGTTCCCCCGCTCGTCGTCACACCCACACGCCCAGACCAGACGGACGATGTGGCTTGGACGTTTCTTCACGACCTCTGTGCACGAAGAAACGGGGCGGTCAAGCCGCCCCGTTCCCCATCCGTCCGAGCGTGTGATCAGACGACGCCCTGGTCCATCATGGCGTCGGCGACCTTCAGGAAGCCGGCGATGTTGGCGCCGTTGACGTAGTTGCCGGGAGTCCCGAAGGTCTCGGCGGTCTCGACGCAGTTCTTGTGGATGGCCTTCATGATGCCGTGCAGCTTGGCGTCGACCTCTTCGCGGCTCCAGGCCAGGCGCTGGCTGTTCTGCGCCATCTCCAGGCCGGAGGTGGCCACGCCGCCGGCGTTGGCGGCCTTGCCGGGGCCGTAGAGGATCTTGGCGGCGATGAACTGCTCCACGCCCTCGGGGACGGTGGGCATGTTGGCGCCCTCGGAGACCACGTAGACGCCGTTCTTCAGGAGATTGGCGGCGTCGGTGGCGTTGATCTCGTTCTGGGTCGCGCTCGGGAAGGCGCACTGGGCCTTGTGGTTCCACAGCGGGTTGGACTTCGCCTTGGGGTCGGCGGGCGTGAAGGGCACCTTGAACTTGTCCGCGTATTCCTTGATGCGGCCGCGCTTGACGTTCTTCAGGTCCATGATGAAGGCCAGCTTCTCGCGGTCGATGCCCTTCTCGTCATAGATGTAGCCCGAGGAGTCGGACGCGGTGACGGGCTTGCCGTCCAGATCCAGGATCTTCTCGGCGGTGTACTGGAAAACGTTGCCGCTGCCGGAGACGAGACAGGTCTTGCCCTCGAGGGTCTCGCCGCGCGTGGCGAGCATCTCGGCGGCGAAGTAGACGGCGCCGTAGCCGGTGGCTTCCGGACGGATCAGCGAGCCGCCCCAGTTCAGGGCCTTGCCGGTCAGCACGCCGGTGAACTCGTTGCGCAGGCGCTTGTACTGGCCGAACATGAAGCCGATCTCGCGGCCGCCCACGCCGATGTCGCCGGCGGGCACGTCGGTGTCGGGGCCGATATGGCGCTGCAGCTCGGTCATGAAGCTCTGGCAGAAATGCATGACCTCGACGTCGCTCTTGCCCTTGGGATCGAAGTCGGATCCGCCCTTGCCGCCGCCCATCATCAGGGTGGTGAGGCTGTTCTTGAAGACCTGCTCGAAGGCCAGGAACTTCAGGATGCCGAGGTTGACGCTCGGGTGGAAGCGCAGGCCGCCCTTGTAGGGGCCGATGGCGCTGTTCATCTCGATGGCGTAGCCGTGGTTCGATGCCCATCAACGCGGCGGCCAGCCAGCGCCGCTTCTGGTTCGAGTTCCTCCAGTAGTTCATCCTACCGCACTGCTCTTCCGCCTAGGCGTTGGCCGATTCGATGATATTCGTCGTCTTGAGCAACTTGCCCAGAACACCGAACACACCCAGCCGATGCAGGGTTAGCGTCTCTTCGAAACCCTCGTCCAGGCTCGCCACCGCCGACTCGTTGATCTCGCTCAACTCACGCCTGATCTTCAGCAACTCCTGCTTCGCTTCCTTGTAGGTCGGCCGCTGTTAGGCCCGTTGTAGCCGGCTGCGCCAGTACTTCTGCTCAGTCTTGGCCTGGTACGATAACGTGTTCTCCCGCTTGTGCCACTGACAACGCTGGACCACGACCCGCTTGTCGAAGGCCTTCAGGAGCGCCGCACGCAAGTTCCTTGGCACCGTCGATGACACCGATCACTCCGGTGCCGACATCGAGGCCACGAGTTATGGTCAAGAGTTGTGTATGACCCCTCAGGCAGCGACATCCTCCACCCCGTCGATGAACACGATTCCCTCGACCACTTTCCCAAGCAACGCATAACCGCTGAGCTTCCTCCACCTTTTCTGAGCGCAGCGGCATA
>JAHIYU010000063.1 GCA_018814885.1 bacterium
CCGCGCGCACGGCGGCCTCGTCCACGTCGCCGCCGGAGACCAGCCCGGACGCCGGCCGGCGGTGGTCGACCCTCGCACGTTCGACGACGCGCCGCCAGATCTCGGCGTCGAAGTCCGGCAGGCAGGCCGCCGCAGACGCCGCCGCCACACCCCTCCAGCCCGGAGGGATGCGCGAGGCCTGCAGCCAGGCCTCCGCGAGGAAGGTGCCCGAACCGCACATGAAGTCGACCAGCGGCGCCTCGCAGTCCCAGCCGCTCAGGCGCAGGACGGCCGCGGCCAGGGTCTCCTGCAACGGCGCCTCGACGGATTCCAGACGGTATCCCCGGCGATGGAGGGAGCCGCCCGACACATCCAGCGCGATCACGGCCCGGTCTCGGTTGATGTGCAGGTTGAGCCACACGTCGGGCTCGCGGCGGTCCACGCTGGGACGACGCCCGCACGATTCGCGGAAATGGTCCACGACCGCGTCCTTTAGCCTCTGGGCCGCGAACTGGGAATGACTGATATTGCTGCGCGAAACGTTGGCGACAACGGCGAAGGTCCGGTCCGGCGACAGGATGGCGTCCCAGTCCAGCTTGCGGGCGGTGGCGTAGAGATAGCGGTCGGAATGGCAGTCGAAGGTCAGCAGCGGCGCGAGGACGCGACCCGCCAGCCGGGAACGCAGGACGACGTCGTAGAGCAGGCCGGGATCGGCGCGGAACCCGACGCCGCGCACGCGGGCGTCGGCGGCCGGGGCTCCCAGTTCGCGCAACTCGTCGACGAGCAGGTCCTCGACGCCGCGAGCGCACTGGGCGAAATACCGGCCGTGTTTCTGGTACTCGAACACCTCGCCTCCGCTCGCCGACGTTGCCCCCCGATCCGGTGGATCGTGGAGACATGGTGCGCCACGCCCGGGGGATCGTCAACCGCCGCCCCGCGACAGCACCCGGACATCACGAGAAGGGACGCCCCGCAGGGCGCCCCGACAGGAGACCGGCGAAGTCGATCAACGATAGAGGCTCTTGATCTCGCTCCAGGTGCCCGGTTCGTTGCCGACTGAGTAGGCGCAGCAGACGGTATCGCCCCAGATGATGACCTTGCCGCTGGCCGTCTTGATATAATCGAACATGTCGACCCAACCGGTGCCCTTGTCGTTGTAGACGATGCCGGGCTCGGGCAGGCCGTCGATGGGCAGGTTGGCCTCGAAGGTATCGTGGTACCGGATGATCAGGAAGTAGTGTTCGTCGAATGCCAGGCAGCCGCACGCGTCGTCCATGGGCACCGTGATCACGTACAGGCCCGGGGCGGTGAAGTTGAAGACCTGGTCGAGACCTTCGCAGATGAACGGTCCGGGAACGAACTGGCCCAGCGCCTGGTCCCAGACGGCCTCGGCGAGGCCGCCCGACGCGGTGAAGGTGACCGGCACCTGGTCGGCGGTCAGCTCCAGGTACATGTTGACGTTGAGCAGCTCGAAACCGCCCAGGGGACAGGAACCCTGAGCTGGCGGGAAGATCAGATAGGCATAGTCCTCCTGTCCCGTATGCAGGAACTCCACGGTGGACGGGACGGGTGGATTCAGGTTTCCCACCTGGAAAACGGGTTGTCCCTGGGCGGCGTACGCCAGGATCAACATCAGGACGATCAGTGAGGTCTTGTACTTCATGGCGCATTCCCCCGAGCAATAGGACAGGAACCCTTAGACCCGCATTGCATACCCCTCGGACCTTAGATTGTACCCGATATCTGACAAATCATCAAGCAACCCCTGCTCCGGGGCCGGAATATTCCCGGCAGAAAAGGCCCCCGGGACCGCAGGGGGGAGCCGGGGGCGTCAGGTGCCGGGAATGCGTCTTTCTGGACGACTCGTCCGATCAGTCGAGGTAGCGGGCAACGCGGAATCCGGTGTAACGGCCCTTGTTCGGAAGACTGCGGGTGGCTGAACGGCAGGTGCGCGCGCCGTTGCCGTAGCCGCCGCCACGCATCATGTGGATGGCGCCGGCGGTCGGGCCGATCGGGTCGGTGACGCTGCACCCCATGAGGATCGGTATGGGCACGCTGTCGATGGCCGGACGATAGACATACCCCAGGCTCATTGTGTTGAAGTTCACCAGACGGTCCAGGTCATACTGGCCGGTTCCGCTGTCCAGGATGTTCATGTCGTCCACCAGCAAGATCTGGCCGCCGATCCCCAGCGAGGTGATCTCGCCGGTCAGGGTGATCTCGCCCTTCACTCCCTCGCCGAAAGCGGCGTCGATGAACTGTTCCGCCGTGACCGACAAGGTCACGCCGGGAGCGATAGCGGTCGGGAAGTCCGTGAACACGCCGACGTGGCGGATGTCGTTGTTGACCCTCAGGTTCACCTCGCCGGCGAAGTCCGCATAAGCGAAGTTTATCTCGCTGGTCGTGATGTCCAGGTTGGAGATGTTGAAGTTGGAGCCGACCCTGGTGAAGCGGATCATTAGTCCGTCGCCGAACGCCTGGAGGAACTGGATGACCGACAAGCTGCCCAGTCTCTCGACCGAACCGTTGCTGAAGTAGAAATCGCCGAGCGTGACCGGCACGTTTTCGTAGGGGCCGGACCAGTCCCAGACCCACTCCCAGACGTTGCCGTGCATGTCGTAAAAGCCCCATGCGTTGTCGTCGAGCTGGCCCACGGGGTGGGGCAGGTAGCCCGAGTTGTTGCAGTACCAGCCGATGAGCATCAGCAGCTCGTCGTAGTCGCAGCTGCTGGGCGTGTAGGTGAGGCTGCCGTTCGCGAGATCGGTCTGTGTGCCGGCACGGCAGGTGTACTCCCACTCCGCCTCGGTCAAGAGGCGATAGCCGTCGGCCGCCTGATCCCAGGTGACGTCTTCCCCGACGATCCCGTAGGCGGGCGTGAGCCCTTCGTCCAACGACAGGGCGTTGCAGAAGGTGACCGCCTCCAGCCAGGTGACGCTCTCGATCGGATGGGACAGCTCGCAGTTGGGACAGAGATCGTAGTAATGGCTGGGATTGTCGCCCATGAGGCGCGTGTACTGGGCCCAGGTGATCTCGGTCACGGAGGCCTCGAAGGGCCGGGTGAGGGTCACCCTGTGCTGGGGCCACTCGTAGGGATCGACGGCGCTCTGCAGGGGGCTGCCCATCTTGAAGGTGCCGGGCTCCACCGACATCATCACAAGGGCCGACGACGCCTGCGACAGGTATGAGGCGTTGAAGGTAATGCCCTGCCCTTCGGCGAGGTTCTGCTCAGCCGGCATCGGCGTGATGTAGCCGTCCACGTCTCCCCAGGTGATGGAGTAGTCGCCGGCGACCATGTCCTCGAAGAGCGCGTCGCCGTTGCCGGTCTCCACCAGATCGTCGGGGCCGGTGAGGGTCCACGGGGCTGCGATCTCGTCCGGTTCGGGGTTGATCTGCACCTGGCCGGGATCGGGCTCGTTGCTGGGCTGCCGATAGGTGCCGGTGAACGTGGTGACGGCGCCGCCGGCAAGCGTCTTCGTGACCGGGTTGGCGCTGGGCAAGAACCAGCCGCTCACACCCTGCCACGTCAGCACGTATTCGCCCGCTGCGAGGTCTGCGAGGACCACATCGCCGTTTCCATCGTACACGTAGCCATCCGGACCCGTCAGTTGCCAGGGGAAAGCGACGGTTATCGGGCGGGGGTAGACGCCGATGCTGCCGGTACCTGTCACTCCTCCGGTGGGCGTGTTCTCGTCGCATCCCCAGATGGCGAGCAGGCCGAGCACCAACGCGGCCGACAGCAAACGCAACAGTACGGCTCTCATCATCGACGATCCCCCTGTGGAGACTGCTGAGGAGTGTTGATCAGCCAGAGCGGCTCGAGACACTCGCTTGAAAATACCACATGGCATGCACCGACGCCAGTTTTCGCGTGCCCGCGTCCCGATGGGTGGGAATGTACGGAAAAGCGCGGCTCACGGCAATTTCCGGCGGCAATCCGTCGCTCACGACCCGGTCGCGATGCGAACGCCGTCGTCGCGATCAGGATCTGGTGACCACGACCAGAGTGATGTCGTCTGATTGGGGCATGCCGGCCGTATGATCGGAGACGGCCCGCAGCACCGCTTCGCGAATGGCGACGGCGCCGCGATCCCGGTTCTCCGCGAAAAGGGCGGCCAGGCGGTCGTCGCCGAACATGGTCTCCACCGCGTCCTCGTCCAGCGGGATGCGTCCGTCCGGCAGCGGGCCGACGGCCTCGGTGATGCCGTCGGTGAAGAGCAACAGGGCGTCTCCCGGTTCGAGCGTCGCCACGTCCTGCGCGAAGTCGACGTCCGGCAGCATGCCCAGGGGCAGGCCGCCCGCCTCCAGGCGCTCCAGCTCGCCATTGCTCCGCCTCAGCAGGGACGGGTTGTGCCCGGCGTTGGTGTAGGTGAAGGATCCGGTCCGGCGGTCGAGCACACCGTAGAAGAAGGTGGCGAACATGTGCGGATCGGTGGATTGCACGAGCAGGTCGTTCACGCGCCGGACCACGCCGGAGATCCGGCCCGGATGCAGGACTTGACCGTGCAGCGAAGCCTGCAGATTGGACATGAGCAGAGCCGCGGGAATCCCCTTGCCGGAGACGTCGCCGATGGCCACGCCCAGCAGGCCGTCGCCCTGATCCAGGAAATCGAAGTAGTCGCCGCCCACCTGCAGGCTGGGAATGCTGGCGCCCGTGATCTCGTAACCGGGCACCGAAGGCATCTCGTGGGGCAGCAAGCGCTCCTGGATGGCGCGGGCCGTCTCCAGTTCCTTCTCGAGCCGTTCGCGCGCCACGGCCTCCTCGCGTCCCCGCTTGACGGCCACGGCCATCTCGTTGAAGGAATCGGCGAGGTCGCCGAACTCGTCCTCGTTGGGCACGTGGATGCGCGCCTCCAGGTCGCCAAGAGCCAGCCGCTGCGTCCCCTCTCGCAACCCGGTCACCGCCGAGGTGATGCCGTTGGTGATGCGCAACCCGAGGAAACCCGCCACGGCCTGGATCAGCAGGAGCAGGCCGGCGATGAGGGCCAGGCTGATCAACACCGCCTTGTTGAACGTGTTCTCGCCCGTCACGAACTCGTCCGCCAGATCCGCCAGGCTCACCTGCACGTGCAGCAGGAAGTCGCCGTACGCGAAGTGTCCACCGGCCAGGACGATCAACGGCACCTGGGCGCCGCCGAAATAGAGCGGCCGGCTCCAGATCGACGCGGCGGTGGAATCCCGGTAGCTGCCCTGCAGGGATATGCGCCCGTCCAGCGAATCGGCCTCGGCGTCGGCGGTGGCGATCGCGAGTTCGCCGCGTGTGGCCAGCACCCCGACGTCGGCGCGCAGCAATCCCGACAGGCGATCGAGCACGCCCGCGTCCAGCGGTACGCCTGTGATGTGAGCATCCCCGGTGCCGAGGCCGCGGATGTCCAGCAGCCACAGCTCGTCGGCGATGCGGAAGACGGCAGCCGTGTCAGCCGGCGCCCAGGCCCCCGATTTCACCACCTGCTCCTCGCCGGCGATCGTGAGCTTCATGCCGGTGGCGGCGGGAACCTGCTCGTCGGACGCGGGCACCGGGCGGTCCAGGGCGGCCCTGAATCCGACGAGCCAGTCCGGCAGGCGATCGTTCGAGCGGCCGGCGGCCCAGTCGAAGCCGGCGGCGTCCGTGACGGCCGCGCAGCCCCGGATCGCGGCCGGGTTGGCGGCCCAGTCCTGCAGGACATCGCGTCCGCGCGCCGTGGTGACACCGCCCATGGCGCCGTAGAGCGCGACCAGGCCGAAGGTGCTCAGCAAGAGCAACGGGATCGCGGCGATCAGGACCGCCATGACCGCCAGCTTGGGCTTCAGGCGCAGGAAATGGAGCCTGATCCCGAAGAGCAGACGCAGCAGGGAAAAGACCCAGAACAGTCGCAGCGACCCCTGGCAGGTCCGGCCGAAGTTGTTGATGAAGCCCATGAACCAGCCCATGCCGTCGGTGTCGGGCCAATGCCAGTCCCACGACACCAGGACCAGCGCCGCAACGCCGAGGAAGAAGGCCGCCGCACGCTGGGCCGAGGAAAGCAGGCGCCAGGGACGTTGACGCCGCAGCAGGAGGAAGCAGAAGTTGAGGGATACGGCGATCTGGCGGCCCCCGCTCTCGGCGCCGAAGAGAAGCAGCACCGGCACGGTCAGGACCAGGTAGGCGATCCAGAGCCTGCGCACCGCGGTGTCAAGGAGCAGGAAGAGCACCGACGCCGTCCAGCTGGCACCGAGCATCAGGGCCGGCAGCCACGGCATGAATGCGCGCAGGGGCCACACGACCACGGCGCTCGCGGCCGCGGCCAGTATCAGCCGCCAGGCGATCGAGTGGTGCGGGACTTCGCGATCCGGGCGCTTCTCGAACATGTCGCCTCCACCTCTCCTCGGCTGGCGGTCAACCGTAGTCCCGACGAGCGCCGAAGACAAGGTTCATCAGGGGTGGACAGAAGGGCCTCGAAGGAGCAAATTTACGGTTGCGACGAGCGATGCGTACCTCATGACGACGGAGTTTTGAGATGAAGACCGTGATCCGCCCATTCATGCTGACTGGCCTGTTGATCGCCCTTGCCGGCTGTGGCATCGGTTTCGGCGACAAGTTCTACGATTACCAGACCCCGACGCCGCCGGACATGGAGGTGCTGATGCTGTCTCAGTGCCTTGTCGGCTCCTTCTCCAGCGCCGAACAGGCCGCGAAGGATGCCGATTACCACGATATCACGTTGGAGACGGTGCGCGTCTGGCCCACACGCGGAGATGGCGTCTGGTTGTACGTCGAGCAGGCTGCCGCCGAGAGCAAGGACAAGCCGTACCGACAGCGCATCTATCACCTGACGCGCAGGAACGATGTGACCTTCTCCAGCGAGATCTATACGCTGCCCGACGAGGCGGCCATGGTCGGCGCCTGGCGCGATCCCACGCGATTCGACGCCCTGTCCCCCGCGGACCTCGTCGTCAAGGAGGGCTGCGCCGTCGAGCTGGAGCGCGTGAACGCGTGGATGTTCTCCGGGTCCACACGGGAACAGGATTGCCCGAGCGAACTGCAGGGAGCGTCCTACGCCACCAGCGAGGTGACGATCACCCCTTCGTGGATCGAGAGCTGGGATCGCGGCTTCGACGAGGCAGACAACCAGGTCTGGGGAGCCATCAAGGGCGCCTACCGCTTCGTCAAGCAGGGACGCTGATCGCCCACACCCCTCCCCGAACGAATAGGCGCGGGTCCGTGGCCCGCGCCGTCGTCTCTCAACCCGGGTAATTCTCCTGTTCGGACGACATGCACGAGGCGATGAGGAAGGCCAGCGAGCGGGTCGGATCCCTTTCCGGCGCCTCCCCGTCGGTGACCACGCGCAGTTCCGTGTCGGATTCCTCGATCACCAGTCGGCAGGACGATTCGCGCAACAACTCCAGGTAGTCGAGCCTGTCATTCTGCTCGAAGCACAGGCTCATCAGTCCGTCATGTCGGAGCAGGCGCCCGATGGCCGGCAGTATGGTCTTGACGTACTTGGTGGTGTAGTGCGCGAGGGGGGCGCGGGCGATCACCAGATCGATGGAATTGTCGGGGAAGGGGGTATCGATCAGATCGTAGGGCGCCAGGTACTGCATGTGGAACTGACGCAGGGCTCCGAAAAGGGTGACGTCGGCGGGAACGCGCAGGCGCTGGACCACCTCTCGTTTCTCCATCCCGAGACGCTTCGCGATCTCACCGGCGTACCCGCGCAGGTTGGTGGCCGTCTGCACCAGGAGTTCCCGGTCCAACACGCGCTCGTGATCCACCAGAATGATGTCGCCGCAGCCCGCCAGGTGGAAGACCAGCGGTATGGTGGGTTGCCAGCCGGTGCCGATGTTCAGGAGCGTCTTGCGTTTGAGGTCGAACCCCGAACGCTTGAGCATCTCGACCTGATACAGGCCCTGTTCGAGCGTGCGAGGATCGATTTTCGAGATGGGCGGCACGAACTCGCCGATACGCTTGGGCTGGGGGGGCCCCCGTCCGAACAAGCGGATCCACAGCTCATGCGCGCGTCGCCGCATGTCGGTCATGACCATATCCTCGATCCCGGATTCATCGTGAGGGTCGGCGCGACGATCATATCGCGGCTTGCCGGCCTTTGACACACAAATCCACCCTGCCACTTGGCTGGAGCGGCCAAGAACGGATTCTAGCACAAGCAACTCCGCAATGCCAACATCTGCAACCACATGGCCCAACCCAGATTGTGGCGATTCATCACACATTCGCAGGATCACGTGTTCCCATATCATCACTCGTCAGCGGCGGATACCCATGATCACCAAGAGTCCAAATGAGTTACGTGATCTTCCTTCGTGCTTGGCATATGACGTCCTTCGGGTATGATGATTGCCACGGATTCCCTGCAACCGACTGGCTGGGAACGACCATGAAAAGAGTCCGCATGAACCGGCGCAGCCACTTGCCTGGCATCACTGCTGCAATTGTCTTTCTGACAATTGGTTGTGCTTTTTGCTGCCCCGCACGCGGCGACGCCCGATCCGCATCCCAGCCGACCGGTGAGCTCCCGGCTGCCTCGCCGGGTGTGGTGAAAATGCTCACCCTGGAAGCCGTCGAGCCACACGGAAACACACGGACCTCCCTCGCCGTGATCGAACGATATCTCGGACTATCGCCCGGGGCCCGGCTCGATCAGGAGGACCTGCTGGAGGCCGTGGCCAGGCTGCGCGAAAGCGGCCTCTTCGACGCGGTGGACTACTTCACGCGCCCCGGTCGTACGCGCGGCGCGTTGGTCCTGGTCCTGGAGGTCGAGGAGCGCGGGCCGGACCTGCGTCTCGGCACCGGCAACAGCGACCTGGACGGCTGGTACCTGATCCCGGCCGCGCTTTCCCTCGACAACCTGACCGGGCGCGGTGAACAGGCCGCCGTGCAGCTGATGATCGGCTATCGCATGGCGGGCCTGACGGCCCACTACCGGCGCGGCGCGGCGCCCGGCGACCGCACGTTCTGGGGTGCGGAGATCCGGGCCTTCGCCAGCGAGCGCGTCTACTTCGAGGACGGCGTGGAGTACGCCCACCTCGTGTCGCGAGGCGGCTTGAGCCTGCATCTGGGCCGCCGTCTCGGCCGCGGCTGGAGCCTGTCGGCGGCGGTGCAGTTGGAAACCGCCGACGCCGATTCGACCGGCACGGTCTGGCGCGACGATGACGTGAGCGGCGTCACCCAGGGCGACGAAGTCCCCTTCGCCGAACTGCCCGAGGGCATCGCGGCTGGCGTCGGCGAACGCGAGCGCACCATCTGGCATACGGACCTCGTGCTGGACACCCGCTCGCCGGAACGCCGCGCGGGTTCGCCCGCGGCTGGATTGTGGGGGCGGCTGCGCCTGGGATACACGTTGCAAAAGGAGGGCGATTTCCCCTCCGGGAGGTGCGACCTGCGCGCCTATCGCTCTCTCGGGTCCGGCGTGCTGGGCCTGCACGGGCGCGCAGCCTACGTGGGCGCCGAAGCGCCCTTCTACGACCGGCTCTACCTGGGCGGGCTCTACACGGTGCGGGGTTTCCCGAGCCAGTCCCTGAGCGCACCCTCCGGCGACGAGTGGCTTTGCCAGGGGTCAGCGGAATACCGCGCGCCCCTGCTGGGCGACGCGGCACGACCGCGCCTGGTCGGCCTGCTATTCGTGGACGCCGGCCGCAGCG
>JAHIYU010000064.1 GCA_018814885.1 bacterium
CCCCCCGTCGGCGGTCTGTCCGAGGGCCGCCGCTATCGATCCTGGTTCACCCTCGACCTGCAATCACTGCACCGACCGCTGGACGACTGCATCCACGAGACACCGGAGGGCGATCTTGCGGTGGCAGCGGGCTCGTTCGGTTTCCGAGGCCGGATGGGACCATCAGCCCTGGCTGCGTTCCTGGAAGGGTTCGATGGCACATGGCGGCAACTGTCCGAGACGACTGGACAGTTTGTGATCCTCCTCCACAAGGACGGCAGGATCTGGGTGAGTAGCGACCGCGGCAACATGGCGCACGTCTATCTCGACACCCGGTCCGGCGCCGTATCCAGCTCGTACCTGATGCTCGGCGACGCCGGACGACCACACACCGTCGATCGGTTGAGCCTGCTCGAGAGGCTGTACCTCGGCATCACCACCGGCGAGCGGACAGTGTTCAGGGAGATCGACCGCCTGCCTGCGGCGCATGCCATCGAGATGACCCCGGACGCAATGAAGTTGACCGCCTTGGACGTCGCCTCGCAGCCATCCTCGCCCCGTTCGTTCCGTGACGCCGTCGACGACGTGCGATCCCGCCTGATCGAGCTCTTCACCGCATACCGCACAATGCATCCAGGCCGCATCACGACCCCGCTGACGGGCGGGTTCGATAGCCGTCTCATTGTCGCGGTCCTGCGGGCCGTCGGTGCGACACCCGACCTGCTGGTCTACGGCGGCGCCTCCGATATCGACGTGCGCATTGCTAAGAACATCGCCGCGGTGGAAGGGCTGACCCTGGACCATATCGACAAATCGGAGCACCCGACACCGTCGGCCGACGAGTTCCCGGCCGTGCTCGAGGAGTCGTTCGTTACCCACGATGGCCGTGGCACCCTGGGCGTTTTCGGCAACGGCTCCGACATCCCGTCGCGCATACGACGTGCCGCCGACGGCGCTATGTATCTCAACGGCGGCGGCGGCGAGATCTACCGGAACTTCTGGAAGGTGCTCAATGCCGGGACCACCGTGATCGACTTCCTGCACCATCGCTACGAGCGTATCGATCGCCGCGCCCTTCGCGACCCCGCCGACTGGAACCGCATGCTCGAGCGGCTGGCAGATGCCTATGCCGATCTCGTCGGCGCCCAGGACGGCTGTCTCACCCGCGAACAGATCGATGGCCTCTATGTGCGCCAGCGGATCAGGTATTGGATGTCGCCCGACAACCAGGTGAACAACCTCTTCGGCCCCGCTATGCTGCCGTTCTCGGAGCCGGCGCTCACCGAACCGAGCCTCCGCCTGCCCGTCCCGTGGCGGGAAAACGGGCGGTTCCAGGCGGCACTCATCACGAGCCTCGACGCCGGCCTCGCCTCTTATCCGTCGGCCTACGGCTGGTCGTTCGACGCAGTGGCACCCCTGAAGACACGGCTGCGGACCTGGCTCAAGCTGAGGATCCCCACCTTCATTCGTCGGCGCTATCAGCGCCGCGCGTACGCCCAGCTCACGTTCATGCCCGAGAGGCCATTCTGGGCGCAATCGCCCTGGCGGGAGGCCGTGTTCGAGGATCGGCCGCTGCGAATCTCGGAGTACGTCGACGTCGAGGCGATCCATGGCAAGAACCAGCTCAACCGGGCATTCACCCTGGAGCTCTTGCTTCGCCGCTTCACCTAGCCGGTTGTCCCTGTGCCTCCCGAATATTCATCCGGCAATCAATTCAGGCAATCCAGGTTCGCCGATCATGTAGGTTTCGGCTTCAAGTAGCTCATTCGTAGCGGTGAGGAGTGGCGCTGCGTGATAATATGGCCCGTGGTGGGAGCGGGGCAGACCTGTCCCTTCCATGAGAAGGCATCCCTGTATGAGATCGGCTGTTGGGTGGTAACGTAGGAAATCTGGATTGAGAGTGTCGATATCGTCATCATAATAACTGGTGCCCGCGGCAAGATCCTGCCCTTCGTTGCTATTGGGCAGACCGATCTACCAATCCCGATAATCCAAACCGAGGAGCCTAGGCAGCTTTGCGGTAGTAGCGGTGATGCAGACCGCCGAGGACGGGTTTGCTATCCACGGGGCCAACATCCTGGCCCTGGATGGCCCGCGGCTCTGGCGAATCCATCTCGAGTCCAAGATGTGTCCGGGACTCATGGTAGTAGACCAAGTACTCCTTCAGCACTCGCTTCAGATGCCTTTCGCCAAGCACGATCACATGATCGAGACATTCCTGCCTGATCGTCCCGATGACACGTTCGCAGTAGCCGTTCTGCCATGGCGATCGTGGTGCAGTGACGATCTGCTCGATGCCCATTGCGGCTAGCGAATGAGCGGCTTGATATCCATAGATGCCATCCCGGTCCCGGATCAGATATCGAGGCGCTGAGTCGAACGGGAATGCCTGGATCAGTTGCAAGATTATCCAGTCAGCTGAGGGACTGGCCGTGACGTTGAAGTGGACGATCTGGCGTCGCTCGAGCGAGAAGACCAGGATTACGTAGAGCGTACTGAATGTGGCCGTATAAACGGTGAAGAAATCGATCGCGGCATCCGGGCGTCGATTGCGAACGCTGGTTGATGCGACCTCGGTAAACGCCGGTCGTCATTCGGTGACTTGGGACGGGATGACAGATCAACGTCAGTCGGTGCCGGCTGGTGTGTACTTCTATCTACTCGAAGCAGGCAAGCGAAGCGCTGTTGGGCGCATGACGTAGGTGAAGTAGGATCTATTAATTGCAACTATAGGATAGTCACGCCACCTCATTACTTAAGATGTGGGGCGGCATCGTCTCACTACCCTTGCTGTCCCGGACTTCTCCGGCACCTGCTGTGCCGAGATCGACTGGCTGGTCGAGATGGCCCCGCGTCCCGACCTCGCCGCGATGCCCGTCAACGGCTGCAATATCGGCAACACCGAGGCCGTGCGCCTCGGCGTCCACTACGACTTCGACAAGCTGTGTGGATATGCCGCGGGATACCCCCGCGGGAAGCTCCAGCCTTGAGCCTCCCGTCTTGATCTGTTATGCTCAATATCTAACGGGGAGGAGGGAATCATGTCCCAGAGACAAGATATACAAGCGATTTTCGTAGTCCTCGGTCTGTGCTCGGCCCTTGCCGCTGCGGTCCAGGCCGACCCACCCACCTTCTCGCCCCTGAAGCAGACCCCCGACGGCCGCATCGAGTCCGCCGATACGGTGATCATGCCCGGCCTGTCCGACCCGTCCATTCCCGCGGGTCCCCTAGGCCGCATCGTCACCCGCGACCTGCGCACGGGCGAGGTCACCATCCGCGAGGAGGTCACGCGCGAGGAGTTCCTGTCGGAGTACTTCCACCCCGGCGGCGAGGGAGTCCTGACCGACCCGTTTGCCGAGCCCGCCGCCAAGAACTTCGGCGCGTGGACGGAGATCGGCGATCCCAGCGTCGGCACCTATCCCATGCACGTGAAGGTCAACCTCTGCTGGGGCCCGCCCTGCAACGAGCCCTACGGCGGGCAATGTTCGGGCACGCTCATCGATCCCATGCACGTGATCACGGCCGGGCACTGCGTCTACAGCTACGACGAGGACCATCCCGGGTGGGCCGAGGAGGTCCGGGTGATACCGGGTCTCGACGAGGGCAACGAGCCCTTCGGGCACGCCCACGCCGTGCAGATCCATTCCTGGGAGGGCTGGACCGTCGACCACGACCACCACCACGACGTGGCCATCCTCGACCTGGACCGGCCCATCGGCGCGTTGACCGGCTGGCGGGGCTACGGCTACAACGACGACTGCGACTGGTACTACGGGGGCGGCTGGGTGCACCGCTCCTACCCGTCCGAGGGCGACTTCTTCGACGGCCAGAAGATGTACGAGAACGCCGGCAGCTTCGACGACTGCTGGTCGGACTATCCCCTGGACCTGCACATCGCCTACTTCAACAACGCCTCCTGGGGCGGCTCCAGCGGCTGCGGCGCCGTGCGCGACAACGTGGTCTACGCGATCTTCCGGGGCAGCGACCGCGAGACCATCTCCGAGGACTGCCTGATCACCGACAACAAGTTCGCCGACATCGGCGTCATGCGTTACGCGGACATGCCCTCGTCGCCCGACATCATGCCCATCTACGTGCAGGCCGAGGGGCTGAATTTCGACCCCGGCGATCAGCTCGCCGAGTTCACCTTCGTCCTGGCCAGCTACGCCGAGCAGGGGCTCAACACGAACGTGATCTGCGACATCTATCTCTCCGCCGACCAGAACATCACCACCGGCGACGTATGGCTGGACGACGTGTCCGTACCGGTGAACCTGCCGGCCATGAGCGCCCAGACCGTGGGCGTCTGGCCGCCGCCTTCGGTACCGCCCGCGACCACGTCGGGACGCTACTTCCTGGGCGTGATCCTCAACTACGCCGACGCCAACCCGGGCAACAACATAACCTCGGCGGTCGAGCTGGATTCCATATTCGTGGACTGTCCCCTGCCCGGCACGCCGGTGATCCTCTCGCCCCTGGAGGGCGAGACCTGCCAGCCGCTGGCTCGCACCATAGACTGGAACGACCAGCCGCTGATCGAGACCTACCAGCTGCGCTTCGGCACCTGGTGCGGCGAGACCCTCATCGACGTCGGCAGCGGCAGCCAGCACACCGTCAGCGGCCTGGACAACGGCACCACCTACTACGCCACCGTGCGCGCCAAGAAGTACTGCGGCTCCTGGAGCCCCTGGTCCGACTGCCGCAGCTTCACGACCCTGGACATCCCCACCTCCGCGGTGGCCTTCCTCACGCCGGGCGTCGGCGACATCTGCCAGGACTCGACCCAGGTGTCCATCGCCTGGCAGCCCGTGCCCGGGGCCACCGGCTACGAGCTGCGGGTGGGGGAGAGCTGCGGGAGCGGCGGCACCTACCCCTTGCCGTCGACGACGCCTTACCATGACGTCACCGGGTTGGACGGCGACACGACCTACTTCTACCAGGTGCGGGTGAAGGGAGTCTGCGGCAACTGGGGAGACTGGAGCGCCTGCCGCGACTTCAGCACCCTGCCGGGCATCTACCCGATGCCCTACGCGCCCTTCCCGCCCGACGGTTACGCCTGCATGAACGCCAACGCGAACCTGAGCTGGATGCCAGTCGAATACCCCTGCACCTACGAGGTGGAATGGGGCACATCCTGCCGCATGGACACCTCGACCGTCGTGACCACCAACGTCTGCTACCTGCCGCCCCTGGCCGAAGGCACCTGGTACTGGCACGTGCGCGCGCGTCACGTCTGCGGCGGCGTCAGCTCCTGGACGCCCTGCTACAGCTTCGGCGTGGACCTCACGGCGCCCACCTGGCCAGACTGGCTCGAGA
The DNA here is from genome assembly GCA_018814885.1 of bacterium. NCBI lineage: Bacteria > bacterium. Next base: position 5,296 of record JAHIYU010000064.1, read on the forward strand.
GCACCACGCATGCGGTCTCGACCTGGTCGACCGTTCCGCAGGTGACCACCCGCTGGGAGGACGCCACCGACCCCTGCAACGTGCAGTACCGCGTGCTCTGGGACCACTTGCCGGCCACCGTGCCGGACACGCTGTCGCTGACCGTCATGGACGTGGAGTACACCTGCGATCCCCTGCCCGACGGCGACGACCACTGGTTCCACGTCCTGGCCCGGGACATGCCGGGCAACCTGGCCGTCAATCCGCAGCACATGGGACCCTTCTGGATCGACGCCACGTCGCCCGAAGTGCAGGTGATCAATCCCGTGGGCGGGCAGAACCTCGTGGAGGGTCAGCTGGTGACCATCGCCTGGTCGGCCGACGACCCTGCCTCGGGCGTCGACGACGCTGTGCTCCACTACACGATCGACGCCGGGGCCATCTGGCTGCCCATCGCCGCCATCACCGACCCGCTGATCACCACCTTCGACTGGACGGTGCCCGAGGCCACTACCGACAGCGCCCGCGTGCGGGTCACAGTCACCGACGTGGCCGGCAACGCCGGCGCCGCCACCAACGAGCGCTGGTTCAGCATCGGGCCGCCGACGGGGGTGGACGATCACGCCGCCGGCACGGCGACGCGCTTCGTGCTGGCGGGCAGCTACCCCAACCCGTTCAACCCGTCCACGACGATCCGCTTCGCCGTGCCTCGCCCGGCGCGCGTGCGGCTCGCCGTCTTCGATCTGCAGGGGCGGCGGGTGTGCACTTTGCGCGACGGCCCGGTCGACGGGCCGGCGTGGCACGAGGCGCAGTGGCGCGGCACGGACGACGCCGGCCAGCAGGTAGCCGCGGGGGTCTACTTCTGCCGGCTGGAAGCGGAGGCGTTCCACCAGACGGTGCGGATGGTGCTGGTCAAATGATGAACGCTGGACCGTGCTTTTGAAGCGATATACCGCGGGCACCTCCACGGGGTGAGGTGGTTTTGAGATCCGATGAGGGCGATCCCGCGGGTCTCGAAGAGATGGACAATGCCGGTCCAGGACTGGCCCGCCGCCCTGAATTACTTCTCGATCGTGTTCGAGGGAAGGGTGCCCAGATAGATCATGAGAGGCTGGTTACACAGTTCCGTTGACATACCCATCCTGACTTCTGCACTCTGCTCGTCCAGGCCGGCAACGGCTTCGGTCTGCCCAGCCCCGGGCACACCACGCTCACGCGCCTGGGCCCGCCGAGCTCCGACTTCCAGGTCGACAGCTTCTTCGACATCAACTGCCGGATCGATTTCCAGGGCTACCCCGGCAGCGTCCTGGACGGGATGGGCGGCGTGACCGAGGACACGACCCGTATCGAGACCTGCGAGAACCCCGTGCCGGTCGAGGCGGCCAGCACGTGGGGCGAGATCAAGGCCGGGTACGCCGACTGAGACGGCGAACGGGGGAGCTCCGAGGGGGCACCCCCGGCACCGACCGCATGTCCTGGGGCTGGTGAAGCCGGCCGAAGAGATCAGGAGATGAGGAGATGGAGCGAGTGCTGTCGCTCTATGATATGTTGTTGCGGCACGCAAGAACGGGATAGTTGACTTGTCAAATATTGACTTGTCAACTATCTCGTTTTTTCGTGCTCGATGTCCCCCTTCGCCGGCTTGCCGCTTACCCCCCTTGCCATCCGCATAACAAGACTGATATACTCTTCATGGTACCCCGCCCGGCCACATATCTCGAAAGGTAGATGACATGCGCCTCCTCATCCTGTGCGTGGGCCTGTTAATGTCCGCCGTCCTCGTCGCCGGTCCGGCCCACGCCCAGCCCGGCTGCGACATCGTCGTGCCGATCGACTGCGACGGCCCCGTGACCAACTATCCCGTCGGGTTCGGCGGCTATCCCGGCGGCTCGCTCGTCTGCGGCTATCCGTTCTCCGTCTGCGGCGGCACGGTCTTCGAGGTGACCCTGTCCGCGACCCAGCAGATCACCATGCACCTGGTCATCCCCTACGCGGCCGCCACCTACCTCTTTCTCTTCGAGGATTGCCTGGGCACGCATTGCATCGACTACATCCAGGTCACCCAGAGCGAGACCGACTGGTCCGTCTGCCTGCCCGCCGGCACCTACTACATCGGCATGCTCGAGCAGACGTGCGTCTTCTACTACTACGACTTATCGGTCAGCTGCGTGGATTGCAGCGACCCCATCGCCAACGTGAGCGGCGCCTGGGGGGCGGTGAAGGCGATCTACCGGTAGGTCGCCCTTGACGCACGAGGCCGGCGCCCTTCCGGCGGCGCTGGCCCCGTCTTGTCCGATCGCGGCTGCCAAAGCCCTGTCCCTGATTTTGAAAATGCGGTATGATTGACACCCCGCAGCTCGGAACACCATGTCGTATCCCGGGGGGTGATACCTCGTGTCCGCATGCATGTTCGCATTGGTCCTGATCCTGATCCTGTCCACCACCGTACGGGTCTCCGCGCGCACTTGGGAGGTCCACGCCGACGGCACCGGCGACGCGCCCACCATCCAGGCCGCCATCGACTCGCTCCAGTCCGACGACGACATCGTGCTCGCCGACGGGGTATACAGCGGTCCGGGCAACCGCGACCTCTACAACGCAGAGAAGCTGTTCACGATCGCCTCGCAGAGCGGCAACCCCACGGCCTGCGTCATCGACTGCCAGGGCGCGCCCGACGATCCCCACTGGGGCTTCGCCCTCGACGTCGGCGGCTGAAAGCAGCAATACGCCCTGGGTCTGCAGGGCATCACGATCACCGGCGCGCACGACTTCAGCGGCGGCGCGGTAACCGTCTGGGAAGGCATCCCGCTGGTCATCGACAACTGCATCTTCTCCAACAACACGGCGGACGACCGGGGTGGCGCCGTGGCGAACTTCGCCGGCGCGCTGACCATCACCAACTCCTTCTTCCTGGACAACACCGCCGCCGAGGGCGGGGCCCTGGCCGTGCTCTCGTACGGCACCCTCGAGATGGAGGGCTGCGTCTTCGCGGGCAACGACGCGGACCAGGGCGGGGCGATCCTGCTCGACAACGTCGGCCTGGTGTTCGCCCGCAACTGCACCTTCGCCGACAACCAGGCGCCCGTGGGCGCGGGACTGAGCGTCGTCTCGTCCACCGTGTCGCCCATGTTGCTGGAGAACTGCCTGATCGCCTTCGGTGCCGGGGGAGAAGGGCTGCACTGGGACGGCGCCGGCCTGCTGGAACTCAAGTGCTGCGACATCCACGGCAACGCGGGCGGCGATTGGATCGGCCCGCTCGCCGGCCAGTTCGGTCTTGCCGGCAACTTCCAGGCGGACCCGCTCTTCTGCGGCGCGCTGAATCCCGAACATCCGTACACGCTGGGCTGCGGTTCGCCCTGCTCCGTGGCCTACGCTCCGGTGCGGGGGCTTGTCGGTGCATTGCCGGTGGGTTGTGTCCTGACGTCCGTGAACGCGCCGCCGCGAATCGCGTGCCTGTATCCCTGCGTGCCCAACCCCTTCAACCCCAGTACGACCATCGCCTTCGAGCTGGCGGAGGCGGCGCGCGTACGGCTGGCCGTCTTCGACATCTCCGGGCGGCGGGTGTGGACGCTGGCCGACGGCAGGCTCATGCCCGCCGGCGGATACACGAGGACCTGGCACGGTATTGACGATGCCGGTCAGCCGGTTGCGGCGGGGGTGTACGTCTGTCGGCTGATCGCCGGGGATGCGGTCGATACCGTGAGAATGGCGCTGGTCAAATGAGCCCGGGCGCCGAACGGACATACCTGGAGGTGTAACCATGAGTCGCGCCATCACAATCGTCCTGCTGGTCGTGTCGACCGCCGCACCCGCGCTCGCCGGCGCGTCCAAGGACTTCACCCACGCCTGGAGCCGGCGTTTCGGCGGCGAGCAGATCGAACTGCTGCGCGACGTCTGCGTCGACGGGGCGGGCAACGTCATCGTCTGCGGACACCACGCGGGCGACATCGACTTCGGCGGCGGCACCCTGTCCTGCGCCGGGGGCGACGACGCCTTCCTGGCCAAGTTCGACGTCGACGGCAACCATATCTGGAGCCGGTCCTTCGGCGACTCGAGCGACCAGCAGGGCATCGCCGTGGGCGTGGATGCCGCCGGCAACATCTACCTCACGGGCTGGTTCCGCAGCATCGTGGACTTCGGGGGCGGACCCCTGACCGGCCCGGGCAACGAGGATACCTTCCTGGCCAAGTTCGACGGTCTCGGCAATCACTTGTGGAGCATCGCTCGGGGCGGGACCGGCAGCGATCGGCCCAACGATCTGGTCGTGGACTCGTGGGGCAACGTGGTGATCACCGGCTGGTTCTACGGGCCCGTCGCGGACTTCTGCGGGGGACTCGGCTGTGCCGGCGGTCAGGACATCTACCTGGTCAAGTACAATCCCTACGGCACCTGTCTCTACGCATTCTCCTGGGGCGACGCGAGCAACCAGCAAGGACTTGCGGTGGCCGTGGATATGAACGACGACATCCTGCTGGCCGGCGAGTTCTACGGCACTGTCGACTTCGGCTCCGGTCCGTTGACCAGCGCCGGCCAGGCGGACGTCTTCCTGGCCAAGTTCTACGGTGATACCGGTCAGATCTACTTCGCCTACAGCTACGGTGACGCCGATCACGATGCGGTGGCCGCCGTGGCCGCCGACCTCGATTACATCTACCTGGGCGGCAGCACCGTCGCGAGCATCGATTTCGGGGGCGGCGCGCTGGACGGCGGCGCCGGCTGGGACGTCTACGTGGCCTGTCTGGACGCCTACGGCGCCCATTACTGGAGCAGAATCTTCCCAGACGCCGACGGATCGTTCATGATGGACCTGATCCTCACCGACACGCATTGCCCCGCTATCACGGGATACTATGGCGATCGCATCGACTTCGGCGGTGGCGAACTGGTCAGTGCCGGCCAGGAGGACATCTTCGTGGCCGTGCTTGATCCCGGTGACGGCGGCCACGTCGAGTCGGCGAGCTTCGGCGGCACTGGCCTGGATTACGGTGACGCCCTAGCTTCCGCCCCCGGGGACTATCTGGTTCTCGGTGGCTATACCGACGGAACGATCGACCTGGGCGGCGGTCCGCTCGCCAACGCCGGCTATTACGACGTCCTGCTGGCGCGCTATCTGCTCGGTCCGCCGGGTTTCCCGCCCGAGGTCGTCGTGTCCATCCCGGACCTGCTCGTCCAGGAGACCGCGCCGCCCGTCGACAACCATGTCTGTCTCACCGACGTCTTCTGGGATCCCGAGGAGGGGAGCGCACTCGCCTACGAGGTCGTCGGCTGGACCAACTTGGATCTGCTGACCGCCACCGTGGACGCGGACAGCTGTCTGGACATCTCCTTCAACGAGCTGATGGACGGCGCGGCGGTGGTCACCGTCCGCGCTACCGACTCGGTCGGCCGCAGCATCGAGGACGCTTTCGAGGTGACGGTGGAGCCTCTGCCCGACGCCCCCCTGATCCAGGGCATCGCGGACGTGCCCAACGACCAGGGGCGCACGGTGCGCATCACCCTGCGCCGCTCCGGCCAGGACGACCTCGGCGCCACCACGCCGATCCTCCAGTACGAGGCCTGGCGCCGCCTCGATCCCCTGCCGCCGGCGGCGGCGGGACGACCGGTGCCGCCTGTCCGCGGCGCGCCCGTGTCCGCTTCCGACAAGTCCTTCGAGGACTGGGAGTTCGCCGGCGCGGTGCCGGCCCACGGTCACACGACCTACAGCCTGATCGTGCCGACCCTGGCCGACTCGACCATCTCCGATGGTCTGCACATGTCGGTCTTCTTCGTACGCGCTGCCACAGCTGCGCCGCTGACCTACTACGATTCCGCGCCCGACAGCGGCTACTCCGTGGACAACCTGGCGCCCAACGCGCCCGAGGGCTTCGCGGCGGCCTACGGCGCCGGCGTCGCCCTGAGCTGGGAACCCAGCGCGGACGCGGACTTCCGCTACTTCAAGATCTACCGCGGCGATGCGCCCGGCTTCGCGATCGATCCCGGGAATCCGCTGCAGACCACCGTGGACTCCGCCTGGCTGGACGGCGGCGGCGGCTTCGACAGCTTCTACAGGATCTCGGCCATCGACTTCGCGGGCAACGAGAGCCCGGCGGTGGCACCGACCACCACCACCGGCGCCAGCGACGCCCCCTCGGCCTTCAAGCTGCACGGCGCACATCCCAACCCCTTCAACCCGCGCACGACGATCGCCTTCGAGCTCCCCGCGGCGGCGCATGTGGATTTCCGTATCCATGACGTGTCGGGTCGCGTGGTGCGGACCCTGGCATCGGGCGTGCCCTACGCCGCGGGACGTCACGAGCTGGTCTGGGACGGCGTGGACGATGCCGGCCGGGCGGTCGCATCAGGCGTCTACGTCGGCCGCGCCTCGGCGCGCGGCGCGGTGTGCAGGGTGCGGTTGATGCTGGTGCGCTAGGCACAAGGGCGATGCCACGGGAACCGGGGGACTCGGGTGTCGCGTTGACGAAGCCGGAGCATCCCTGTCGATTCGTCCTGGCGCCGGGGGATCCGCAGGGATGAGATTACTTCCGGAATCCTCAGATTTCTTGTGCTGACCTACTGGCGACAGATATATAGACATCTGCTTGATGTACTGTATCTAATTGTCATATATAGACATGGCACGAAATGTCGATGTGCATGTTATGATGATTATGTGGTTGATAATGTTGTGATGTCGTGATAGGGTGGTGTCGAATTATCATAACGGGCTCGCCATGAGTCCCGTATCTGAGACCAGGGAGAACGGAGCCGACTACACCGAGTTGGGAGAGCTGAGGACGCGGAGGGAAAGCTCGCAGCGCTGTTCGGCATCCGTGAGTGGGTCGATGGTCCATACGGAAGATCAAAGATACCTCCGCGCAACGATTGACATCTCGATCTTCCGGCTGGCCCTCTATTTACCACCTCCTTGACTGCTTATTGCGAGCGGATTGTAGAGGTCCCAGAGACCCTCCGCGACCGGGTTGACTGCAACCAGACGTCGTCGAGGGTCTATTTCGTGGACTCTCGGTCATCAAGGGACCTCGGAAACCGGAGAGGATCAATGGAACGGCCTCTCGCGCGCATCGCAGAAAGCACCAGCGTCGAGATCCGCTGCCCCAAGTGCCAGTTGCTGCTGGGCATCAAGGGCGGCGGCGGTCAGTTCGAGGTTCGCTGGAAAGAACTCTGGGTCATGGTCGAGGGCGGCGTGGCCTCCATCCGCTGCCGGCGGTGCGGGACGATCAGCAACGTCTGACCGCTTGGTGGGATGCGAGTCCGCGGCCGACGTACGAACGAACGGTCGAATCATGTACAGATTGACGTGGCGCAGCAAGGCATCGAGTGGAGCCGGATGTGTCCGCAGCCTGGGGCTTGCGGCTCTCGCGGTGCTCTCTGCCGCTTCGGCGCCGGCCCAGCCCGACCCCAGCGTCGAATTCGACCCCCCCTTCTTCTATATCGGCACCTATTCGACCCTGGAGTCGCTGCAGTCGGACATGCTCTCGGGATCGACGGTCCTGCGCGTGCTGTCGGCGGTTTCGTGGCAGCTGGAACTGATGCTCGAAGGTCCCATCCGCCGCACGCTGGACGGCCTGGAGCTGCCCCTGTCCCGGGTCACGGTCGTGCATCCCGAGGTGCCCAACGAGGTCGTCAACCTCCAGCCGTACATCTACACCGAGCGCCGCGGCTCGGACGTTCCCTACGAGATCGTGGCCGACTGGCTGCGTCTGGCCACCGGGCTGCAGGCATATCTGGACCAAGGGGACCCGCCGGGGACCTACGAACTCACCGTGCTCGCGCGCCTGCTGGATCCGCAGGGTGCGCCCCTGACCGATTATGCGTCCTGCACCCTGCAGTTCGATATCGAACCCTGGGTCCAGTTCTCGACGTCGATATTCCCCGCCTGCGACGTGTCGGTGCCGGACGGAGGCTTCACGGGCGAGAGCCCGACGGTGGTGATTTCCCTGATCAGCAACAGCAATTGGAGACTGATGATTCACGGGTCGGCGGATCTGGTCATGATGGACGGCGATGCCGTCATCCCGATCGACGTGCTGTCGGCCTGTGTCGTGGATAGAGGTGTTGGGTGGAGGCCCCAGAGGTCCGAGTGCGAGACCATCCAGAATGGTCCGGTCGTCCTGGTAGTGGGAGAGGAACCGCTCCCGTTCTCCGTCACGGTCCAGCAGATCCCCGTATACATCCGCTTCGACGGCACACCGCCGCTGGCAGCAGGACGTTACGGATCGTCGCTGGCCTTCGAGGCGGAGATCGTCGGTTTCTAGCCCCGAGACGGGCGGATGCGAAGGGGGGTGCTTCCTACTCGGATCGAGGAAGTCCGGAGGATCCGGACATGGGGCCTCACAGCGTACGGTTTCGAGAACGAACGATGAGGGCCGTTTGGACGGCCGGGACGCGGCGGACAGCCGCGTCGCCGTGGGCTGGGGGCGCGAGTTGACCGATCCCGAGATCGGTCCGCAAGACTTGAACCCTCTTACGGAGGTACATACGATGCGTAAGACAGCACTATTTTTGATGTTTGCCTGCATCTTCGCGGCCGGTTTGGCCTATGCCGATCCGGATGACACCGCGACCATGGAGGTCTTCGTCGAGGTCGACGCGAACATGACCGTGGCCCCGGGCGCGGCCTTCACGGACCTGAGCAGCGTGCAGGTCGGCCCGATCTTCGGCTACATTCCCTTCCGCGTCGACGCCAACACCCAGACCTGCATGTTCCGGGGGGCGGCCAGCAACCTGTACAAGGGCGACGATCCCGTCAATCCCGAAGTGCCGCCGATCCTGGTCTCGTTGCCGGAAGGGATCTCGTTCGTCTGCCCGGACGCCAACCCCACCAATGGCCAGGACAACAACGCCGCGTACGTGGCGCCCTTCACCGTGATGGGGGTCTTCCCCGGCCACCAGTGTGAATGGGTCGAGTTCGAGAGCAGCCAGAACAATCACTTCAGCCAGGACATCGTCATGGAAGTGACCTGGATTCAGAGCGACCCCGAGAAGCCCATGGGCGAGTACAGCGGGTACGTCGAATTCGAGGCCATGATCGTTCTGCCGTGATGTTTTCCAGCGCCGGCAGCCGGCCGGCGCGCATCAAACCCGGCCGGGCACGGGCCCGGCCGGGGACCCACAGGAGAGGCCCAGACATGCTGCACGATCAACCCCAGCAACGAGGCCCAGTCATGACCAGTTTCTGCATCCGCCGCGCGGGCAGCGCCGTCCTGGCGCTCTGCCTGCTGATCCTGTCGACGCCGGCCGCGGCGTCCCTGTCCGTCCAACCCGCCTTCGTGGAACTCGACCTCTCGAAGGGGCGTCCCGCGAAGGTCGTGACCGTGACCAACGTCTCCGACCAGGAACTCCGCTACCGGGCCGAGACCGTGCACTTCGTCTACACCGCGGGCGGCAGCTTCGAGACGGTCGAACCAGACGCCCAGTCCATGGCCAGCTGGATCAAGTTCAACCCGCGTGAATTCACCCTCGCGGCCGGCGAGAGCCGGTCCATCCGCCTGACGGTCGTCGCCCCCAAGAACCTAGACGACGGGGAGTACTGGGCCGCCCTGCGCTTCGAGCCGCTGGTGGGCCTGGTCAGCAAGAGCGAGGTGACCGACGGGAAGTCGGTGGCCATCGAGGTGCGGACCAACATCCTGGTCCCCATCGTCGGACGCAAGGGCGACCTCGTCTTCCAGTGCAGCCTGACCGACCTGAAGGCCTGGCGCAGCGATCAGGGGTTCGCCGTGGTCGCCAGCGTGGCCAATACCGGCAATGGCCGGGCCAGGGTCGTGGGGACCTGCGAGGTCCTGGACGCCGACGGCAACCCGGTGGCCGACGGCCCTCTCGGCGAGGACACGATCCTCGCCGGCGGCGAGCGCCGCTTCGAGCGCCTGCTGGCGGGGGATTATCCGCCGGGCGCGTACACGGTCCGCGTGCGCTGCACCTCCAAGAACTTCAAGGACGTGCTGGCCGGACAGACCGGGGTTCGGGATGAACCCCCTGCCGGGTACGACAGTGGAACGCCCTAGGCCACGGCACGCCGGATCCGTCGCGACGTCTCTCCGTCGCGGCGGCATCCCCGCCTACGGATTCATCCTGGCCGTGGGCGCGATGCTCCTCTGCCTCGGCGCGGGAGCGATCGCCCGGTCGGAAGCGGCCGCGGTCTCTCCGGGTGCCGATGTCGGCGCCGCGGGGAGTACCGGCCCGGTGATCGAGACCAACCTGGCGGGTTTCACCCTGCAGGGACGCACGCGGCTCGAGCGGCTGGTCATCGCGGATCTCGACATCGTCGAGGACGTCGACGGCCGGCGTCGCCTGCCGCTGCTGCGGATCCTCCAGGCACTGCAGGTCGAGGTGACGACGACCGGCAGCACCGTCTCCTTCCGGCCGGACGGCGCGGGCGAGGTCGTCCTCGACCACGTAGCCGGCACGCTGAGCGACGAACAAGGGACCCGGCCGTGCGCGACCCTGGTCGGTCTATCGGACCTGACCTTCGAATCCGAGATCTACGTGCCCGACGAGATACTGCCCGCGGTCCTGGCCATGGAGATGTTCTGGGATCCGCTGCGCTACGCGTACACCTTCACCGTCGACCGCGAGATCGCCGTCTTCCGGCGGGAGCACGGGGGCGTGGGGCTGCTCTCGCGGCGGGATCCCGGCGCCGGCATACAGCTGCCCAGCATGCTGCCGACTGCGGGCCTCGACCGCTCCCTGGCGCCCAGGATCGACTTCCTGCAGGTCAACATGCAGAGCAGCATCATCACCAGCGAAGGCGACAGCGAACCGGCCGGCACCTTCGCGCCGCCCCGCTATGGCCTCTGGGGTCACGCCCTGGGCGGGAACCTGACCACCACGGTGACCCAGAAGGAGTCCTCGCCGGGGGCTGGCTATCGCATCGACCGCGTCTTCTGGAACACCTGCTACGACGATGTGGAGGTGGCTCTCGGCACCAGCAACCTGGGCCTGACCGAGCTGACCTTTCCCGCGCTGAACCTGCTCGGGTTGCGCTTCAACGGGAGCGTCGGGGGCGCGAGCAGGGATCGCGACCCGTCGCTGATGGGACGCCGCGAGACATTCCAGCAGAGTCACGTCATCCAGGGCTACGCCCCCCTGGGTTCGGAGGTGACCCTGCTGATCAACGAACGCGTCGTGGATGTGCAGATCGTCCAGGACACCGACCACGCGCCGCCCGGGGAGGGCGTCTACCGCTTCGACGGCTTCAACCTCTTCGTCAGCCGGCTCAACGAGGTGCGCATCGTCATCGCCGCGCCGGACGGCACGGTCGAGGAGGTCGAACGCGAGGTCCTGGGTACGGACAGCCTCATCGACGACGGGCAGCTGGCCTTCGTCGGCGCCCTGGGCGGCCGACGTCTGGCTGCGGTCGACGACTTCGGGGGCGAAGGTTTCTTCGCCGGCGGCAGGATGAACTACGGCCTGACCGAGAACCTCACCCTGAGCGGTTCGGCGGCCCACCAGCAGGATCTCTTCGGCGCCGATGCCTTCCGCTTCACCGGCCAGGGCGAGACCGACTCCCTGCCCTCGCAGAGCACCCACCTGGGATCGCGCCTGATCTGGCAGGTGGCCGACCCCCTGCTGTTGACGGTCGAGGGGGCGCGGAGCGAGACCGGCGAGATGTCCAGCGCCGACTGGGCCTACCGGACCAACGCCGAGCTGCACATGGGCCGGCTGCGTCTCTATCCCGCCTACTTCCGCTACGGGCCGTCGTTCTTCGATGGACAGAGGGCCGACCTGCGCGACGTGGCGGGCGGTAGCCTGAGCATGGTCTGGCGCTCCCCCTCGGGCGACCGGATCACCTTCGGCGGCTCGTCCTCCCGCGACAACCTCGACCGCGAGCGCAGCCGCACCGTCCGCATCCGGGACACGATCCTGTCCTGGGACCTGCGCAGGCTGATCCCCCGTTCGACCCTCACCCTGGGCACCAACCTGGTCTGGCTCGACGACGCCTCGCCCTACCGCTACGACGTGATCGGGCTCGACAGCGGGTTGCTGGGGGGCTGGACCCTGCGGAGCCGTTTCGTGATCGGCGACGACATCAGGCGGATCATGCGCGAGCAGCTGCCCGACGGCACGTCCTCGCGTTTCGATCGGATCCGCAGGCAGGCCAGCAACTTCGATGCGCGCTCGTCCCTGGGCAGCGGCTCGCAGAGTTCGCGTTTCGATCTGCGTCGTCGGCTCAGCGCCCGCTGGCAGCTCTCGGCGGCCTACCGCTCGACCGGCGACACCAAGCGCAGCTACCTGGACCTGATGCGCAGCGCCTCCTACGGCGAGTCGTGGCAGTGGCGCTTCACTCCCGGCTACGACTGGAGCGATCGTTCGTTGTATCTGCAGAACCGCCTCGAGTACCTGCTCGGGGGGAGCTACCGCAATCGCGTGGTGCTGGAGAACCAGTTCCTGAAGGACGACTGGACGGTGCGCTTTTCGGTGATGGTCCAGCTGAACGTCGGCTTCGCGGACCGCAAACCCATTCCCATCGTCGACGACCGCCTGAACCCCGACATGGGCGGTGTCAAGGGCCGCGTCTTCCTCGACTACAACGGTAACGGTGTGCCCGACGGTGGAGAGCCGGGCGTCGAGAACGTCGCCCTGGACACGGACATGGGCTGGCGGATCTCCTCGGGCAAGGGCGGGCTGTTCGTCATCCCCAATTCCTCCTACCGGTTGCGGGCGCGGGTCAGCCTCGACGCGGAAAACCTGCCCGCCGTCTACACGCCCACCCACGGCACCCAGGACGCCATCGTCCGCTCGGGCATGTTCACCGAGGTCAACCTGGGGATCGGCGCCTTCGGCTCGGTTCTCGGCGCGGTCCGGGGATCCACAGCCGACGAGACGATCGAGGGGGTGGCGGGATTGCGTATTCTGCTCGTGGACGGCGAAGGCAACGTTGCCGGGCACTCCATCACCGCCCGCGACGGCAGCTACTACCTGGGCGAGATCAAGCCGGGCCGCTATCGGGTGCGGGTCGACCAGACCGTGCTGCCCGGCGGCTTCACCCTGGAGGACGCCGAACGGGAGGTGGAGGTCTTCCCGCGTGACGAGTTCTTCGAGCTGGAGGGCATCGACTTCCTGGGGAAGCTCGCCGAGCTCTCGGCGCCGGAGCCCGCGGTCGAGCAGGAATCCCCGTCGGATGCGCAGTACAAGATCTTCGACTGAACGTGCGCGCGCCGCCCTATCGCACGCCGGCTTGAAAGGAGCCGGATGATGCCGTACACTATTGACGGGACCTTTTCAGAACGGAGGCCGTCATGCGCAGTTCACCAATCCCGCTCTTTCTGTCCACGCTGTGCCTGATCGCGGCCGCCGCCGCGGCGGCCTCCGTACCCCTGGGCGAGCCCTTCGTCCTCGGCGTCGGCGAATCCGTCGCGGTGGGGGACGGCGGCCTGGTGGTGGGCTTCAACGCCATCCTCGCCGATTCGCGCTGTCCGGTCGAGGCCCTCTGCTTCTGGGAGGGTGACGCCGAGGCCCAGCTCTGGGCCGACGCTCCCGTCGATCCGCCGCTGACCTTCGTCCTGCATACCACGCTGGAACCGCATCTGATCACCACCGGTCACTTTCGGATCGAGTTGCTCTGGGTGGCGCCTTATCCCACGATCGCCACCGTGCCCATCGATCCCGGGACATACGAGGTCACGCTCGTGGCACTGTCGACCGCACCGACCGCGAACGAGCCGGCGACCTGGAGCACCGTCAAGGCCCTCTACCGGTGACACCGGCGGTCTGCGTCCCGGGCGAATAATTTATTTGCACTTTTCCCTGATACGGCATAGTCTATGCGAGCAACCAATGGCGGTTTCGGACCGGAGAAAGGGCCGGGACCGTTGGTTTGCGGCCCGGCTCGAATCGTCGCCGGGTCTGTAGGAGGCACGGAGAATCACCGGATTAGGCCGGTGTCCCCGAGTGCCTGCGATCGCCGGATAGCCGGCAGAGATGAGAATGAGATGAAGAAGATCTACGTCGGAAACCTACCCTTCACCGCTACCGAGGATGAGCTGCGCAACCTGTTCGGTCAGCACGGCGAGGTCCACTCGGTGGCCCTGATCAACGACCGCGACACCGGCCGCCCCCGCGGCTTCGGTTTCGTGGAGATGGACGACGGCGCCGCCGACGCAGCCATCAGCGCCCTCAACGGCACCCAGTTGGGCGGCCGCGATCTCAACGTGAACGAGGCGCGCGAGCGTCCCCGCCGCGAAAACCGCGGCACGGGTTGGTAGTCCGACCTCGACGATAGCGTCGACAGCGAGACCCCGCCTCTTCGGAGGCGGGGTCTTCGTTTGCGCGTCGGCCGGGTCAGTCGTCCCGCTCTTGTTCCAGGCGTTTTCTGGCTTGCCTCTGCAGCTCGATCAGGGTCTCGGGCCGGTCCACGCCTAGCTTCCTCGACTCCTTCTCGATCAACTCGCTTTGGGTCAGGGGCTTCGGCTCCGGCGCCCACTCGCCACGCACCAGCGCCTTGACCTGCTCGCGGTCGAAGCGCCACTGGCCACCGATCTGCGAGCCGGGCATCTTGCCGCGCTTGACCATGCGCTGGATGGTCCGCTCCGACACCTGGAGCAGTTCGGCCGCCTGCTGGAGGGTGAGGATCTCGGGATAATCACTCCGCATCACGGTCGCCTCCCTTGAAGTGTGGTGAACATGATAGCAATAATGGCGAACATTGTCAATCTTTGTCATAAGATGTCGCAATATGTCTATTTCAGGGCTTCTTTCTTCGCAGCCCAGTAATCGCGCTTGAAGCGGAAGCAGGCATGCACCTCGTCGGGCAGGGTCGAGCGGCCGCCGAGGATCAACGAGGTGACGTTCTTGGCCACCCCCGGTCCCATCATGAAGCCCTGGCCGCACATGCCGACCGCCAGCAGCAGTCCGTCGACGCCCTCGATGCGGTCGATGATGGGTACGCCGTCGGGCGTCATGGGGTAGCAGCCGCGCCAGACGCGGCGGATCAGGAGATTCCGCAGGCGCGGGATCAGCGAGATCATCCGGTTGGCCAGAATGGGCAGGAATTCCGAGAGGGACTCGCGGTCGGTGCCCGGGAAGAGCTGCTTGGGCGTGTAGCAGAAGATGATCTGTCCCTCGTGGTTCTGGCCGAAGTAGAAGTTGGCGGTCCTGCCCTCGGGGCCGGGGCGCAGGTCCACGACCAGCGGCGCCAGGAAGTGCGCGACCGGCGCGCTGATGCCCGCCTCGTGCGCATCCGGCGCCACGGGGATCTCGAAACCGAGCATCCCGCCGTGTTCGGAGGCGTCGGCGCCGGCGGCCAGCAGGGTCTCTCCGGCGTGGTATTCGCCCCGGTCGGTCCGGACGCCGGTTACGCGGTCCCCTTCGCGCAAGTAGCCCAGGACGCGCTCGTTGAACCTGTACTCGGCGCCGTGGCGCTGTGCCTCGCGCTGGAAGGCGACCGGCGCCAGCAGGGGCGAGACCTGGCCGTCGTTGGGACTGTAGGTGCCGCCGCGCAGGCCGTCGCGCGTGATGCCGGGGCAGAGCTCGGCGATGCGGTCGGCATCGACCCAGTCGATTTCCAGGCCGTGGGCCTTCTGGAGGGGCAGGATGCCCTTCAGCACGCCCTCGATCTGCGCGTCGAAGACGGGGAAGCAGTAGCCGCCCGGTTTCCAGCCCATGCCGAAGCCGTACGTCTCTTCCCAGGTCGTGAAGATCTTCAGGCTCTCGCTGCAGGTCATGATCTTGCCGGGGTCGGAATGCGTGGCGCGCACGCCGCCGATGGCGGCCTTGTTGTCGCCCTGGCCGGCGGCCGGCCGGCGGTCGAGCGCCAGCACCTTCAGGCCAGCCTGGGCCAGGAAGCAGGCGCTCGGATTGCCGACGCTGCCCGCGCCGACGACGATCACGTCGTATGTCCCGTTGGCGGCCACGTCAGTCGACCTCCTCCGCGACCCGTCGGACGAAGTCGCCCAGGTGCACTTCGGCCACCAGGGGCCGGATGGTGGGGCGCGTCACCTCGGACGGGGCCACGCCCTCCTCGCGGTAGAGGCGCAGCACGAGCTCGGTGCAGGTCTTGCCGCCGCAGCCGCCCATGCCCGAGCGGACCACGGCCTTGAGCTGGTTCATGTCGCGCACCCCGTCGCGGATCGCCGCGACGATCTCGCTCCTGCGGATCCGCTCGCAGCGGCAGACGATGGGATCCTCGTCCGTTGCGCTCCAGTCGACCGGCTCGCCCTGCCACGGCTCGCGGATGCGGAAGCCCGCGACCGCGTGCTTGTCCGCGTACGGCACCTCGAGCAGGAGCAGCTTGCGCCGATCCTGGTCCTCGCGCTCGCGCACGGCGATCACCGCGCCCGTGCCCACATCGCGGCCCTCCATGTCGACGGTGACGACCTCCTCGCCGAAGGGGATCGTCTCGTCGGCGAACTCGAAGGGCACGGTCAGCAGCGCCTTCTCGCCGGTCGGGTCGTAGTCGTTGTTCACCAGGTTGATGGCCAGGCCGGGACAGGCGATGACGCACTGCCCGCAGCCCTCGCACACGCCGGAGAACTCGGGCAGCGCGAGGATCGAGCCGGGCATGGAGATCAGGCCGTGCGGGCAGGCCTCGGTGCAGGGGTTGCAGGGGATCTCCTGGACGCAGCGCAGCAGCGGGTAGACGGGCGCGTCGATCTCGGGCGCCGCGAAGGCGCCGGGCTCGCCGCCGTGGTGCTTGAGCATCTCGCCGAAGCTCTCCCAGTCGCTGGGGATGGGCACGTCCACGCCCAGTTCGCGGGCCAGCCTGCGGCCGGCGATCTTGCCCGCGAAGATGGCCGCCGAGGCCTCGGCGATCTCGTTGGTGTCGCCGGCGGCCATGACTGTCATGCCGTACTCGCGGGCCTTGACCAGCAGCTCGTCCACGGGCGACAGGCCGACCGCCACCAGGACCGTGTCCACGTCGAAGGCGCGCTCGGTGCCCGCGATGGGCCGGAAGGACTCGTCGACGGCGGTGGTGACGACGCGTTCGACCTTCTCGTCGCCCTCGGCGCGGACCACCGTGTGGCGGGTCCAGACGGGCACTCCCAGGCGCCTGATCTTGTCCTCGTGCACCTTGTAGCCGCCGCAGCGGGGCAGCGCCTCGACCAGTCCGACCACGTCGATGCCCGCCTGCAGCGCGTGGTAGGCGCCGATCAGGCCCACGTTGCCGCCGCCGATGATGAACAGCCGCTCGGCGCAGCGCACCTGGTCCCGGTTCACCAGGGTCTGGAAGGCGCCGGCTCCGTAGACGCCGGTCAGGTCGCAGCCGGGGAAGGCGAGACTCTTCTCGCGGGCGCCGCAGGTGATCAGCGTGGCCTGCGGGGTGACCAGGCGGTAGCCGTCCGGGCCGGCCACGCCGAACTTGCCGTCGCTGAAGACGCCCACCACCGTCGCGTTCAGCCAGACCTCGACGGCGGGCAGGGCGGTGACCTCGTCGGCCAGCCTGCGGCCGATGTCCACCCCGCGCAGACCGGCGTAGCAGTCGGCCACCGAGCCGAAGAAGTTATGGGTCTGCAGGCTCAATTTGCCGCCGAGCTCCTGCTTGTCGTCGACGATCAGGACTTCGAGGCCCAGCCGTCCCAGCTCGTTGGCGGCGCAGACGCCGGCGGGACCGCCGCCGATGATCAGCACCTGGACGGCCGTGTCGGGCACGTCGGGACTGATCGCCTCGGGCGCGACCTCGCCCAGGCCGGGATGGCCCTCGCAGCTCTGCACCGTCATGCCGGGGGTCACCGGCACCATGCAGGACTTCACCGGCCGGCCGTCGGCCACCACGGTGCACTGGGAGCACTGGCCGTTGACGCAGAAGATGCCCTGGGCGCCGTCGTCCCTGTGGTGGTGTCCGAAGACCGAGATGCCGGCGGCGTAGAGTGCCGACGAGATGACCTCGCCCCTGCGCGCCGCCAGGGTCCGTCCGTTGAAGGTGAACGCGATCCGCTCGTCGGTCAGCGGCGGCAGGATGGGATGGGACGCTATGCGGCGGTCGCTCATCGTCCCACCTTCACGGTGCCGTCGAAGGATGCGGTGGGCTCGGCGAATCGGCCTTCCAGCCATGTCCCCCGGCGCGTGAGCAGCGCGGCCTGGGCCAGGTCGTGCGGGCCCGCGCGCAGGCCGACGTCGGCGGACGCCTGCAGCCGCGCGACCATGTCCCGGCGCTCGTCCCGGGTGATGCGGAAGCGGAAGGGCGTGTCGCCGCTGCCCGCGGCGCCGGCCAGTTCGTCCAGCGAGACGATCTCGCCCGCGAAATCCGTCACGGCGGTCCGGTCGCAGACGATCAGGCGGGCGGCGCAGGCGGCCTGCCGCGCCGTCGCGGCCAGGCGGACCTTCAGCCCGAGGTCCCGGAGCTGCGCGCCGGCCGCGGCCAGCACGTCGCGCAGGCGCCAGCCCGCCACCAGGCCGTCCAGCAACAGGTCCAGCTCCACCAGGTCGCCCAGGTACAGGACGTCGGCCGCGCCGGGCTCCACGGGGAACAGCGCGGCGATCCCGTCCGGAACGTGCGGCGCCAGCTCCGGTCGCGACTTGAGCCAGTCCGCCACCGCGAGCGCACGGTCCAGGCCGCGGCCGACCGTGGGCGCATCGGGGCAGGTCACCGCGAGCGGGGAAAAAGCCAGGCCGTCGCGGAAGGCGGCGACCGCCAGGTCGGGCCCGCCGGCGCCCGGGCGCGGCCGGACGTACGCCAGGCGTTCGGCGCCCAGCCCGGCGCAGGCAGCGATCCGGCGCGCCGTCTCGACCTGTCGCTCGCCCAGGTGGCCGCCCTCGCCGTAGGGGCACGTGTCGCGGTCCCGGCACATCAGCTGCACGCCGTCGGCGCCGCGGGCCAGGCAGGACAGCATGTCGTCCACGCCTACGCGACCCACGCAGGTGACCGCGATCAGGCCGTCGCGGTCGGCGAGCTCGGAGCGGGCGCAGGCGTAGGTGACCGTCCGGCCGCGCAGGTCGGGCGCGCCGATCAGGTCCGCGTCCGGGTGGTGGCGCTGGGTGATGGCTCCGGTGGGACAGGCGCCGGCGCAGATGCCGCAGCCGGTGCAGGTCTGCGGCGAGATGGTCGCGACAAATCCGGCGCCACGGACGGCGTAGACGCGCGGGATGTCGAAGGGGCAAACCTCCTCGCAGATCCCGCAGCCGCGGCAATGGTCGTCCCGCACCTCGCAGACGGCCACGTCGAAGGCGTGGTTCCAGATGTTCAGCGTGCCGCCGGCGCGCGTGAAGCCGATCTCGCCGGTGGGGCAGATCTCGGCGCAGGCCAGGCAGCCGACGCAATCCTCGCCCACCTCGTCTGGCCGGGGCCCGACCGTCTTCGCGGTGCCGCGTCCCAGCGGCGCCAGGGCCCGGGTGCTCAGCTCGTTGCACACGCGCACGCAGAGGCCGCACTGGATGCACATGTCGGCGTCGGCCCGGGGCGGGAACGCCGTGCCGTCGACGCCCTCGCGGCGGGCGACGGCCCTGATCTCGTCGGAGTCCGGACAGCGCGCCAGGTAGAGTTCGAGCAGGGTGCGGCGCGTCGCCCTGACTTTCCGGGAGGTGGTCGACACCTGCAGGCCCGGCGCCACGGGGTAGAGGCACGAGGCGACCAGGCCGGACCAGCCGCCCCAGTCCGCATGGGTGATCTCCACCACGCACAGGCGGCAGGCGCCGCTGGGCTCCAGCGAGGGGTGGTCGCAGAGGGTCGGCACGCGCACGCCCAGCTCGCGCGCGGCGTCCAGGACCGTGGCGCCCGGCGCGACCGCCACCGGCTGTCCGTCGATCGTGATGCGGATCGCGTCGCTCAAGTCGCGCCTACCTCGCAATGATGGCGTCTTCGGGGCACGTGGCCTGGCACAGGCCGCAGCTGGTGCACGCCTCGACGTCGATCGTGTGCCGTTCCTTCTTGCGTCCGGTGACCGCGTCGGCGGGGCAGACCTTCACGCAGGCGGCGCAGCCGTTGCAGGCGTCGGTGATCTCGAAGACGATCAGCTCGCGGCAGACGCCGGCCGGACACCGCCTGTCGCCGATGTGCGCCGCGTACTCGTCGCGGAAGTGCTTCAGGGTCGAGCGCACCGGATTGGCCGCGCTCCTGCCCAGGCCGCAGAGCGAACCGTCGTCCAGGACGTCGAAGAGCCGCTCGAGGGCCGGGATGTCGCCGGGCGCGCCCTCGCCCGCGCAGATGCGCTCCAGGATGGCCAGCATCTGGTCCAGGCCCAGACGGCAGGCGGCGCACTTGCCGCAGGATTCATCCGCCAGGAATCGCGTGAAGTAGCGGGCCACGTCGACCATGCAGGTCCGCTCGTCCATGACGATCATGCCGCCCGAGCCCATCATCGAGCCGGCCCGGGTCAGCTCGCCGAAGTCCACGGGTATGTCCAGCATCGACGCGGGGACGCAGCCGCCGCTGGGTCCGCCGGTCTGCACGGCCTTCAGCGCACGGCCGTCGCGGATGCCGCCGCCGATGTCGTAGACGATCTCGCGCAGGGTCATGCCCATGGGCACCTCGACCAGGCCCGTGTTGACGACCTTGCCCACCAGCGAGAAGATCTTGGTGCCTTTCGACTCGTCCGTGCCCACGGCGGCGAAGGCCTCGGCGCCCCGGCCGACGATCAGCGGCACGTTGGCCCAGGTCTCCACGTTGTTCAGGACCGTCGGGCTGTCGTAGAGGCCGCTGGTGGAGGTGTGGACGTACTTTGCGCGCGGCTCGCCGATCTCGCCCTCGATGGATTTCATCAGGGCCGTCGATTCGCCGCAGACGAAAGACCCGCCGCCACGGCTGATCCGGATGTCGTAGCCGAAGCCCGAGCCGAGGATGTCCGCGCCCAGCAGACCCGCCCGCCGCGCCTGGTCCAGGGCCACGCTCAGGTGTTCGACCGCCACGGGATACTCCGCCCGCACGTAGACGTAGCCCACGGCCTCCGCGTCGCCGCCGGCGATGGCGTACGCGCCGATGATCATGCCCTCGATCACCGAGTGGGGGTTGCCCTCGAGCAGGGAGCAGTCCATGAAGGCGCCGGGATCGCCCTCGTCGGCGTTGCACAGGACGTACTTGCGCGCGG
>JAHIYU010000065.1 GCA_018814885.1 bacterium
GGCAGACCCACGCCCCCGGCAAGCAGCAACTGGGGCCGGCCGTCGGCCGGTGGCGGGAACGGCCGCCCCAGCGGCGCCAGACAGGCCACCGGCGCGCCGGGCGCGCAGGCGGCCATCAGACGGGTCCCCGCGCCGACCACCTTGAAGAGCAGGGTCAACTGCGTACCGTCGGCATGCAGGATCGAGAAGGGCCGCGAAAGGACCATCTCGCGGCCACCTTGGAAGTTGAGCATGCAGAACTGTCCGGGCAGGAAAGCGGCCGGCCGTTCGAGAGAGAGGGTCATCGCGTACATGGAGGTCGAGACGCGATCGAGGGCGAACACCTGGCCGGTCAAGCGGCGGGGTTGCGGCGTCTCGTTCACGAGTCGCGTCTCAGCTTGCGTTCACGCCAGCGCGAAAAGCGGACGCCGGGCTCGCGTCCGGAGACCGGGGCCGGCGCGACGGTTTCCCCCGCTTCTTCTGCAGACATCTCGATGGTCTCCGCGAAACGCGTCTCCTGGGCCAACCGCTCCTGTTCCATCAGGAAGGCGTAGAGGTCGTGGTCGCCATCGGGGTCGAGCATGTGGGCCTGCGGGGAATCGGGGTAGTCGTGCTCGAGCCGTTCGAACATGACGGCCGCCGAGTCGGGCATGGCCAGCTGGTCGCGGTAGACGACGGCGGCACCGTAGAGGCCGCGCACGGCCGCGGTCGAGTCGAACTCGGCGGTCGACGCGATATCGCGGTACAGCTCGAGCGCCAGATCGGGCCGCTCCAGGTGGAACAGCAGGATATTGGCCTTGATCAGCTTGTACTTCGGCGCTTCGGCATCGGCAGCGCCGTCCAGCCGCTGCTCGGCTGCCATGTAGTCGCTGAGGGCCGCGTTGATTTGCTTGCAGCGCTCGGGATTCTCCAGGATGCGCGGACTGCGAACGGCATCGCTGTACTTCGCCCGGGCGTTCTCGAGATCCCACTTGCGCAGGTAGATCTCCCCGAGCAATTCGCCCAGACGCGGTTTCACGTCGCCGACCAGCCATTCTTCGGGCAGGTTTTCCAGCAGGGGCGCCGCCTCCTCGAACCGGCCCTGGTTCACCAGATCCTCGGCCTGTGCAAGTGCCACCAGCCCCTGGGACGCGTAGACCTCGGCCTCGGGAGCGATCTCCTCGGACAGGACGACCGCGTCCTCGTTACGTCCGATACGCGACAGGCAACGGACCTTCAGCAGACGGGCCTCGAACAACAGCTTGCGGTCCGTGGGCTCACCGGCGATCAGGGCCTCCAGCCGGTCGTCGGCCGCCCGGTACTCCTGCAGCATCCAGTGGCAATAGGCGAGATTGTAGCCGACCTGGGGTGCGTGTTCGTCCTCGGCAAACGACCCGAGGAAGCGGAGGTAGCTGTCCCGCGCCTGCTCCCAGCGTTCCAGGGAGAAGGCGTTGTCACCGCCCACGCGCAGGGCTTCCGCCTGGAACTTGCTGTCGGGGAACTGCTGCTGCAACTGGATGAGATAATCGTTGGAGTTCGCGACGCTGCCGATGAACATGTGGTTGGCCGCCTGCAGGAACAGGGCCTCTTCCATGAACTTGTTGGCGGGAAAATTCTGGAAGAGCAGGTCGAGCTTGGCGATGGACATGCGGTAGGACTGCATGCGGTGGTACGACTTGGCCATCAGGAACAGGGCGTCGTCGGTCAGGCTGTGCCCCGGGTACTCCTCCAGCAGCTTCTGGCACTTCTTGATGGCGAGCTGGTAGTCGCCGTTCTGCGTGTTGGTGGGCTGGCTCACGTCCTCGCCCTGCTTCAGCCTCTGCTCGCGCACATGCTCGGCCGAGTCGAAGGCCTTGCGCGCATTGTAGAAGGTGTTGTACTTGGCGCACCCGACGGCCAACACCGCGATCAGAAGCACGAACCAGGTCACGAGCCTTCCCATCAGAACTCCTCGTGGTGGGTCAACCGGCCCCGCAGGAAAGTGGCCTTCACGCGGCCGGTCAGTGTTGCGCCGCCGTACGGCGTGTTCTTGCTCTTCGAGCGCAGCTGCTCGGGGTGGACGGTCCATGCCTCATCGGGCGCGAACAGCATGAAATCGGCGTCGTTTCCCTCTTCCAGCCTGCCGACGGGCAGGTCGTAGATCTCGGCCGCCCTTTCGCTCATGCGCGAGATCAGCTGTCCCAGATCGAGCTTGTTCTCCTCGACAAGATACGTGTTGCAGACGGCCAGCGCCGTCTCCAGCCCGATCACGCCGAAGGGAGCCTGGTCGAGCATCAGCTCCTTCTCCATGGCCGTGTGCGGCGCGTGATCGGTGGCCACGCAGTCGAGCACGCCGTCGACGAGTCCCTGGGTCAGGGCCTCGATGTCCTCCTCCTCGCGCAAGGGCGGGCTCATCTTGAACAGCGGCGAGAAGTCCCGGCAGCGGGAGTGGTCCAGGGAGAGGTGATGCGGCGTGACCTCGGCTGTCACGCGCGCGCCGTCCTGCTTGGCGCGGCGAATGATATCCACAGCTCCTGTGGTGGACACGTGGGCCACGTGCAGATGGCCGCCGGTGGCCTTGGCCAGTTCCACGTCGCGGAAGATCATGGTGTCCTCCGCCAGACGCGGGATGCCCGCCAGGCCCAGCTTGGTGGACCAGTAGCCGGCGTGCATCACCCCGTTGCCCGAGAGGTTGCAGTCCTCGGCGTGGGTGGTCACTGGCACGCCCAGCATCCGGGAATACTGCAGGGCGAACTGCATGAGCTTGCCATGCATCACGGGCCTCCCGTCGTCGGTGAAGCCCACGGCGCCCGCCCCGACGAGATCGCCGAATTCGGTCAGGGTCTCGCCGCGCTGTCCCTTGGAGATGGCGGCGGTCGGAAAGACGCGGCACGAGCCGGCTTCGTTGGCGCGGTCGAGGATGTAGCGCACCAGCGGCGCGCTGTCGACCGGCGGCGTGGTGTTGGGCATGGTCACCACCGAGGTGAAACCGCCCGCGGCTGCCGCGCGGGCGCCGGTGGCGATGGTCTCCTTCTCCTCCTGCCCCGGCTCGCGAAAGTGCACGTGGACGTCGACCAGTCCGGGAGCGCAGACCAGGCCCTTGCCGTCCAGGACCGGCACATCCTCACGCGCCGGCGAACCGACGCCCAGGCCCTCGACCCTGCCCTTCATGACGTGCAGGAAGCCGCTGCGCTTCGACAGCTTGCCGCCGCGGCACAGCCTGACGTTGGTCACGAGGTACTCGGCGGGGATCCGCTTCCAGTTCCATTCCATCGTCGCTGTCTCCCGTGTGTGTGATGTCAGGCCGCAGGCGCGCCGAGATGTCCCGGATCGCCGCCGGACAGCACGTAGATCACCGCCATGCGGACGGCGACACCGTTGGTCACCTGTTCCAGGATCACCTGTCGCGGCCCGTCGGCCACCTCGGAACTGATCTCCACGTCCCGGTTCATGGGGCCGGGGTGCATGACGAAGCAGTCGGGTTTGGTATGGCTCAGCACCTCGGTGGTGACGCCGAAGAGCAGGTGGTATTCGCGATTGCTCGGAAACACCATCTGGCTCTGTCGCTCGAGCTGGATGCGCAGGATGTTGAGCACGTCGGCTTCCGCCACGGCCCGTTTCAGATCGTGCTCGACGCGTGCGCCCAGCTTGACCATGTCGCCCGGCACCATGGTCGGCGGCCCGCAGACGGTCACCTCGGCGCCGAGTTTGGTCAGCCCGTAGATGTTCGACCGCGCCACGCGCGAATGGGAGATATCGCCGATGATGGTGACCTTCTTGCCTTTCAGGTTCCCCAGGCGCTGGCGCATGGTCATGATGTCGAGCAGGCCCTGCGTGGGATGCTCGTGCGCGCCGTCGCCGGCGTTGATCACGCTGGCCCGGAGCACGCGCGACAGGTAGGCGGCGGCGCCGGGCGACGAGTGGCGCATGACGATCATGTCGACCTTCATGGCCTCGATGTTCTGGGCGGTATCCCTGAGCGTCTCGCCCTTCTTCAGCGACGAGCTGGCGGCGGCGAAGTTGACGATGTCGGCGGACAGGCGCTTCTCGGCCAGCTCGAAGCTGATGCGCGTGCGCGTGCTGGGCTCGAAGAAGAGGTTTACGACCGTCTTGCCGCGCATGATCGGCACGCTGCGCACCGGCCGGTCGAACACCGAGCGGAAAGCCTCGGCGGTATCCAGGATGGAGAGGATTTCCTCCCGCGTCAGATCCTCCAGACCGATGAGATCCTTGCGCTGGAGCGCCATCAGTCCTGCACCTCCCCGACGACGACTTCCTCCGCCCCGTCGAATTCCTTCACGCGCACCTTGATGATCTCCCGCTGTGACGTGGGTACGTTCTTGCCGACGAAGTCGGGGCGGATGGGCAGTTCGCGATGCCCGCGGTCGACGAGCACGGCGAGGCGGATGGCGCGCGGCCGGCCCCAGTCCATGATCACGCCGATGGCCGCACGCACGGTGCGTCCGGTGTAGAGCACGTCGTCGACCAGGATCACGATCTTGTCGGTGACGTCCATGGGCACGTTGGTCTCGTTGATGCGCGGCGCGGGTCCGATGGTCGACAGATCGTCGCGGTAGAAGGTGATGTCGATGGCCCCCTGCGGCAGCTTCACCTTCTCGACCCGCTCGATGGCCTCGGCGATCATGCCCGCCAGGGGCACGCCCCGCCGTTGCACGCCCAGCAATATCAAGTCCTTGGTACCCTTGTTGGCCTCGAGGATCTCGTGGGCGATGCGCGTCATCGCCCGGCGGACCTCCTTGCCGTTCATGATGATGGTCTTCTCGACGAAAGTCATGAGGTCGCTCCCTCCTGGCGGCCGGGGCGCGGGGCACAAAAAAAGGGCAGGGCGTCAACGCACCCGTACCCATTCTGTTCCCCATCACGCCTCCTTGGGGCCTCACGGGGCCGATTTAAAGGATGCTTCAGTATCTCGCTGCCGGGTAATGTAGCAGACCGGCGGGCACGGGGCAAGCTGTCACCCCCCGCGCAGCAATTTCAGCTGTTCCCGCGCCCGCGTCGCCCAGGCCGAATCGCCGTCCAGCCGCAGGTAGTCTTCCCAGGCCGTGATGGCCGATTCGATCATGCCCGCCTCGGTCAACGCCCGGGCCAGGCCGTAGGCGCCCTGCCGGTGGCGCGGCTCGAGACCCAGCAGCTCGCGGAAGACGGCGACGGCCTCCGCGAAGCGGGTCTGGTAGAAGAGGCTGTTGCCCAGGGCGGCGAGCACGTCCTGATCGCCGGGGCGGCGCGATCGCACATCGACGAGCAGGTCCTCGGCCGCCTCGTTGCGGCCGCGCCGCAGCTGCACCAGCGCCTGGTTGTAGCGGGCGTCATCGAACGCCGGGTCGATCCCCAGCGCCTCGTCGAAGGCCCGCTCGGCCTCCTCCAACCGGCCGGATGCCAGGGCATCCACCCCGCGATTGTAGGGCGGCCGGGCCCGATAACGTCTCTCGGCGCCCGCCCATTCGTCCTCGCTGAAGACCAGCAGCAGATCGTCGCCCACGGACAGGCGGTCGGGATCGGTCAGGCCGTTGGCCGCCGCGATCTCCGCGGCCCGCGCCGGGTCGCCGTAGTAGAGGTCGGCCACGGTGCGCAGGGTCTCCCCCGACGCCACCGTGTGGACCAGGGTGTACTGCTCGTGCTGCCGCAGGGTGTCGAGACGCACCGCCTGGCGCACGGGCCGCTTGTCGCAACCGGGCGCTGCAGCCAGTGCGCCGAACAGCGCGACCAGGGCCAGTCTGCGCTTCATGATCGGACCTCCGGTTCGTCGAGACCGCCGCGCTCGGCCGCGCGGCGGATCTCCGCCAGAGCCGCCAGCATGTCGGTCCCGGTTTCCGTCGCGAAGAGCTCGCGACGGATGGCCGACGCGCCCGGGAAGCCGCGGAAATAGCGCGCCACGTGCTTTCTTACCAGGTAGGAGCCCGAGCGTTCCCCGCGCAGGTGGCAATCCTCTCCGATGTGCCGTTTCGCCAGGTCCAGGATGTCCAGAAGCGTCGGCGGCTCGTAGTCGCCGAGACCTTCGGCGGCGTCCATTTGCCTGAAGAGCCACGGATTCCCCATGGCGCCGCGGCCCACCATCACGGCATGGCAGCGCGTCTGGCGCACCATGTCGGCGTAGCTCTCGCCATCGACGACGTCGCCGTTGCCGATGACCGGTATCTCGAGGGTCTCCACGAGATCGGCGATGCGGTCCCAGTTCGCCCGGCCGGAGTACTTCTGGGCGCGCGTACGGCCGTGCAGGGTGACCCAGACACAACCCGCGTCCTGCAGGGCCAGGCCCACTTCGCGGTAGTTGACCGACGCCTCGTCCCAGCCCGTGCGGATCTTGGCGCTGACCGGCACCGGGCTGCCCGCGACCACGGCCCGGGCCACCGCGATCAGAAGCGGCAAGTCGGCCAGCAGGGCGCTGCCGCCGCATTTCCGGACGACCTTCTTGGCGGGGCAGCCGAAGTTGATGTCCAGGACATCCAGGCGTCTGCCCCGCATCATGCGCGCCGCGCCGGCCATCGACTCCGGCTCGTTGCCGAAGATCTGCACGCCGACCGGCGCCTGTTCTCCCTTGGTGTCGATCAGCTGCCAGGTCTTCTCGGTGTGGTAGGTCAGGCCCTTGGCGGCGGTGAACTCGCAGAAAGCGAGGCCCGCGCCGAAATCGCGGCAGATGTCGCGGAAGGCCCGGTCGCTCACGCCGGACATGGGCGAAAGGGCGGTGCGCACGTCGGCGAACCACGGTATGGCGGGTGACAGGCGTGCTGGCTTGCGTTCGAACATCTGACGACTCCGGTTCGGGCCACGCACAGGATGTGAGCAATACGGAGCCGGGTCAAGGATATGGGCGCAGGAAAAGGGAGCCGGCCCCGCGGCCGGCTCCCCCACCATGCGATGCCGAGGATGCGTCGCTAACGATACATGGACTTGACTTCGCCCCAGCCGTAAAGGTCGTCCCGGTCGATCGCATCGTCTTCGTCCGCGGATGCGACGGGCAACGCCTTGTCGCCACAGCCCTGGAAGTTGAAATCCCTCAGGATATTCTTGAGTGCACGGCCTTCGCGGCGCGCCGGGCCGTTCAGCCAGGTGCCGAAGGGATGATCGATCAGGAACTGGTCCGCCGCGGCGATGGTCTCCTCGACGGTGTTCTCCACCCCGGCGGCCACGTTCAGCTTGGCGGCGATCAGATGACGAGTGAGACGCAGCTTCAAGGTGAACGCGGGAACGTGCAGGAAGTCGATGAGATCGTCCTTGCCGTATTCCGCGCCCGCGATGACGAGGGAGTCCACGGGCCACGCGTCGCCGTGCCGCCTCCACCAGCCGGGGCTCTGGGCGCAGACGACCTCGCCGCCGCCGCAGTCGATGGTCTGTGCGAAGGTGCGCACCGAATCGCCGTCGCTGGTGAACGGCACCACGAAGGTGCCGGCCACGTCGAAGATCCCGCCGTCGGTCAGGTCGGTCACCCAGGGCCTGAATTCGTAGATGGGCACCACGTCGGGGTCCATCCAGATCCGGAAGAAGCTGACGCGTTCTTCGACGAGGGCGCCGTCCTGCGAGAGCGTCACCACGTAGGTCAGGTCGATGAACGGATGACTCGAGCCGATCTTGACGCCCGAATCGAAGGTCCAGCCCTCGCAGTCGGCCGTGACATCGAAATAATCCCAGCGGGCAGCGGCGAAGGCGCTGCCTGCGACCAGGAGGCACGCGGACGCGATCAAGACGTACATCACTCTGGATTTCATGGAAACTCCCCTACAAAATGCTAGACGGATGCATGAACGGATTTAGCATTTACCTCCGAGTGGTATGATTATATCATAAATTCAGCCATGATATCTAGGTTGGTTTTGTCATATAGAAAGGGGCCCACACGGGGGCCCCTTCGTTAAGGATCGGATCTCCTGATCACCTGTAGATGGACTTGACCGTTCCCCAGTTCGCGGGTTCATCATCAGGCAGGTTCTTCATCGTATCGGCCGAATCGTCATCGTCGCACTCGAGTTCGTTGTAGGCCGCCAGCTCGTTCTTGATCGCCAGCGCTACCTGCTTCAAATCACCGGAAGGGCGACTGCCCAGACCATGATCCGCGAGGAACTGGTTGCCTGCGTCGATGGCGCCCTGGATGCCGTCGTCGGCGCCGTTCCAGACATTGAGCATGGCCGCGATCAGATGGTGGGCCAGGATCACCGTGGCATCGCCCCGCACGGGACGTTGCACGATGCCTATCAGCTCGCTCTGGACGTAGTCCACGCCGCCGACCGCGAAGTCCAAGATGGGCCAGGCGGAGGCGTGGTTCTTCCAGAAGCCGGGCGTGTAGGTGCAGGCATCCGGTTCGTCGCATTCGCAGGTGAACATCACCTCGAAGGAGCGCATGGGGTCGCCGGACAGGTCGCCGGCGCCGACGATGGTGAAGACGCCCACGGCGGAGTAGTCGCCGCACAGCTCGCCGTCCCAGAGGCCCAAGGCCTCCACGGTCGAAGGCCCGGTGTGAACGAATGCGATGGCGCCGCTGTGCTCCTGGACGGTCATCCCGCCCCGGGACAGGGTCACCGTGTATTCGACCAGGCTGTCGATGCCGTAGGTGCCGACGACGATCATGCCGGTCATGCCCCAGCCGCCGCAGTCGGCGGTGGCATTAAAGTCCTCCCAGTGGGTGGCGAGAGCGGGGGCCGCAAGCAGCGTCGCGACCAGGATGAAGCAGAGCGGAGTCGTTTGTCGCATCATTCCCCTCCAGAAAAAAGTAACCGGGAGGTTCTAATGAAATCACTCCCTTCTTGATCGATCGACATCTATTTTACCATATCTGGATAATATTGCTATAATTATTATCGAATCATTTGGCGAGGCCGGCCCCCGTCGCGTCTGCTCAGTTAACTTTTTGTGTAACTATGAGTTACGTCTACAGCAAACCCGTATATTCCAGGATGTCGTCGCGGCGACCGCACCGGACCGCACCGTCGAACCGGGTGGCGCATTCCCGTCACAAATCAGGCTCATCCGGCTGAAGCGTAGTTGGTGTCATGCAGAGCGTAGATCTTCAACTTGAAGAACTCCGGGTCACGGAAGCCGTACGCCTTCCTCTGCATCAGCTTGATCTTCGTGTTCGTCCCCTCCAGCGCTGCGGTCGA
>JAHIYU010000066.1 GCA_018814885.1 bacterium
ATGGCGTGTCCTCTCCTTTCAAAGAGATTTGAAAACGTCAATGGGGAGGATACGCCACCTCTTTTGATCAGGTCATCCACAACTTTCGGTTATAACTCTTCGAACGACTATTGGACCGACTTTCACAGCCAGCGTCTACGGCATAATCATAACGCTACGGGAGGACGAGCATGAAGAACGTGGAAATGAAGGTCGTGGGCAACATCCTGACTCTCACGGTGGACCCGACCAAGGAGTTCGGCCCGTCGTCCTCCGGTAAAACGATCATCATCGCCTCCACCGAGGGCAACGTGTCCGTCCTTGAGCGGGACGAGAAGGTTGGGTTAAACGTCTATCGCAAGAAGGCTTGATGATCTGCCCCCCGGAATGTACCCGGTCCAGGTAGGGGGAGGGGAGGTAAGCTGCACATGAATCTCCCTCTGATCATCGTCGTGGTCGCGCTGAAGTTCCTCCTGCCGATACTTTATCTGCGCTTTCCATTCGCGGCTGGGTGGGGGAACTTTGTTCTGGACTCCATGGACGGCGATCTGCTGATCCCCGCCGGTCTCGACGAGGGATTCTACCAGAACATCGACAAGGCAGCCGACTGGGTTGCGTACCTGTTCATCTTCATCTGGGGCTGGCGACAGCCGATCCGCAGGGAAATTGCCGCGACATTCGCCTTGCGTACGGTTGGACAGGTGTTGTTCTTCGCTACCCAGAACGAATTCATGCTCTTCTGTTTCCCGAACCTACTCGAGCCGCTTTTCCTGGTCTACGCGACAATCGCCCGCTTCAGCGGCTGGAACCGCGTCCAATCCATTTACCGCGCCCGTCTGATGTGGATCTGGCTCGGCATCCTCCTCTATAAGTTCCAGGACGAGTGGTTTACACATGTCGCCAATGTCGACCGCACGGATTATTTCAAGAACCTGTTGCGATGATCGATATTGACCTGTCCCCACGCAAAACCACATCCGGCCGGTGAACCGCCCTCAGTCCTCGCTCCCCATGGCCGCCAGCTCCTCGTCCCTCAGCTCGCGCCGGAGCAGCTTCATCATGGAGCTCTTGGGTAGTTCAGCTCGAAATTCGAAAACCCGGGGCACCTTGTAACGCGCCAGGTTCACCAGCAGGTACTCCCGCAGCTCGTCCTTCGTCGCTGTAGCATTGGGCTTCAACACCACGAACGACTTGATGGACTCGCCTCGTTTCGGATCGGGAATGCCGATGGTGCAGGCTTCGAGAACCGCCGGGTGGGCCATCAACTGACGGTCGATCTCATCGGGGTAGATGTTGTAACCGCTGGCGATGATCATGTCCTTCTTGCGGCCGACGATCACGCAGTAGCCGTCCTCGTCCTGGGCCGCCAGGTCGCCGGTGTACAGCCAGCCGTCGCGCAGCACCAGGTCGGTCTCATCGGGTCGGTTCCAGTAGCCCTTCATGATCTGTGGGCCCTTGAGGATCAACTCGCCTTCGTCGCCCGGGGCCATCTCGGTCTTGCCCGTTTCTGCATCGACGATCTTCATGTCCGTGCCGGGAAACGGGATGCCGATGGAGCCGATCTTGCGCACGCCCTGCATGGGATTGCCGTGGGTCACCGGCGATGATTCGGTCAGACCGAAACCCTCGACGATACGGCAGCCGGTCAGCTCTTCAAAGCGCTGCAAGACGGCGATGGGCAGCGGCGCCGAGCCGGAGAAACAGCTCTTGATACTGGACATGTCCACTTTCTCGATGCCCGGATGCTGGTTGATGGCGTTGAACATGGCCGGCACGGCGGGGAAAAGCGTCACCTTGTGCTTGCTGATGCTCTTGATCAGCGCGGGGATGTCGCGGGGATTGGGCGCCAGGACCAGGGCCGCGGCGATCTTGTGGGCCCACATCATGCAGGTCGTGAAACCGAAGATGTGGAAGAACGGCAACGCCGCCAGCAGCACCTCCTTTCCCTGGACGGTGTTGGGGAACCAGGAGACGATCTGCCGCACGTTGCTCGTGATGTTGGCGTGGGTCAGCATGGCGCCCTTTGCCACGCCCGTGGTGCCGCCGGTGTACTGAAGCATGGCCACGTCGTCGAATTGCACTTCAGCATCCGGTTTCCGGGCAGTCGTCTTGGCGATCAGGTCCGAAAAGAAATGGATGCCGTCGCCGGCGGCGACCTTGGCATAGAGAGGCGGATCGGCTTTCTTCAACTTCAGCGGCGCCAGTTGCTTCAACGGAAAGCGCAGGTACTCCGGAATCGACGCAATGATGTAGTTGCGCACCGGCAGCTTGTCGCGCCGGTTCTTCAGCAGGCGCTCGTAAAGGAAGTTCGCGGTGATCGCCGTTTCGCAGCCGGCGTCGTTCCACTGGTGCTCGATCTCACGGCCGACGTACAGGGGATTGGTCATCACCGACTGGGCGCCGAGGCGAAAGATGGCCGACACCGCGATCACGGTCTGGGGCAGGTTGGGCAGGTGCACGGCCACCTTGCTGTCTGGGCCCACGCCCAGATCCGACAGGGCGGTGGCCAAGCGGCCGACATGGTCGCGCAACTCGCGATAGGTCATGGTGCGGTTCATGAAATGGACCGCCGCTGCGTCAGGATAGCGAGCAGCCGCGTCGTCCAGAAGGTCGGGTATGGTCGTCTTCTCGATATCCAGATCGGGCGGAACATCTGCGTCGTAGGCTTTGTGCCAGATTCGTTCTTCCATGGACGACCTCCTGTGCCTTCCAGTTATTCCATCCGCACGCTGATTTGATCTCACCTGCTTGCGTGGTCGTCGCCCCGTCTCATCGTTGGCCTACTCATCCCCGAAATCGTAGGGCAGCTCGACCGGCGGCGCGGCTTTGATCTCCTCGAACATGGTCTTGAGATCTTCGGTACAGCCGAGCTTCCGGCCGATCGCGATGGAGACATCGACGGTCTCGACACCTTCAGCCTGCCAGGCGACGCCAGCAACGATGATGTCGACGCCGGCCTCCTGCGCAACCTCGGCGAGCATCTGCTCGCGCCCCGCGAGGATGTCGTCGACCGGCAGATTGCCGAAGCCCTGCATGTGCAGGCGCTCCTGGAGCCAGGGGCCGAGTTTCTCGAGTTCCTTGACACGTTCCGTGTCGCCGGCCGCAGCCGCCTCGTTGCGCTCCGTTTTCATCTCCTGGATACGGGCCTTAAAATCCGGCGAGTTGCCGTAGGCGACGGCCACGAAACGAGAATCATAGGTCCCGATGCGCGGCGCGCCCGCACCGTCGCCGGCCAGGGTGGCGCCCGGCCCCGCGGCCTGCGTTAAGATGGCTATCGATACCGTCAGCAACAGAATGACGCACTTGAGAATCACACCTGTCTTCATGATCAACCTCCGGTTCCGTGTAAGGCCCTCCGTGGCGTGTCTACGTTTCCTCGTCTCCATCTCGTATTTGTGCCGATTTAAACAGGGCTATACCGCTGGCGACGAGTGGCCCGAAGAAGAGCACGAGCACGACCGAGCGCCCCCATGCCAGCGGATCGGCCAGCATCTCGTGATAGCCGAAGAGGTAGAAGAAGTAGCCCGACGCCAGCAGCAGGATCGTGCCGAAGAGACGTGGCCAGCGCGGTCCCAGCCAGGCCGCGGCGAAGAAGGGCACCGCCAGCAGCGATTGCATGACGCTGGTCACCCAGTTCCCCTCGCCGGCCATGATGTTGAAGATGAGCCACACGGTGCCGAAGGCGTAGAGGATCCGTCGGGCCGACTTCAGCGCACCCCAGTAGGACAGCAGCGAGCTGAGCAGCCAGGTGAACCAGAGCACGGCGAAGATCGTCGTCACGAGCAGCGACGGGTAGTCGATCGGCGTCGGCGTTTCCTCGGGTCCCTCCAGCGAACGGTAGACCGCGATGAGCAGGAAGACCACCAGGCCACCGACGAGGTAGGCGTGATAGCCGGCTCGCCGTGCTGCGCGCATTTCGAATTCGTCCTTGTCCCTGAGCCAGCCTAGCTCGCGCAGGATGCCGGGCCCGAAAATGCCGACGCCCGTCAAGGCGATGAATCCCCAGTCGATCTCCGCGAGTATGAAGCCGCCCAAGACCAGCGTGCCGGCGATGACGTTCGATGGGGACCGGAACCAGGATGCGATTGCGCGTGATCTAGACATCGCTCGTCCCTTCCTCGAGTTCGAAGAGATCCTCGACGGCAACACCGAAGACCTCCGCCAGACGCAGGGCCAGGCCGACCGACGGACTGTATTTGCCCTTCTCGATGGAGAGGATTGTCTGGCGGGTGACACCGATCCGATCGGCCAGCTCCTGCTGGGTCATTTCGTCGGCCAGCAGGCGGTGGCGCCGGAGGTGACTGATGATGTCGTGAGTCGGTTTCATGGAGGGCAATGTACAATATGTTTTACACAGAGTCTAGCTTATTGTACATGACCCTGAAACGGGACAGCGAAGAGGAATTCCAACCGCATAGTCCCTGTCCCTTCCATGAGAAGGCATCCCTCTGTCAAGCGAGTTCACGATCTTTATGTGGCCCGCCTGCGCGCTATCCTTCCATCCGCACTCTTGGTGAGCCGGTCATTTGGCTCGGTGCATTTTGGGGTCCGGCGGGATCTGGTGCTGCCATCTTCTGATCTACCTCGCCATGGACAAGTCCAAGGCGGATAAAGGGACAGGCCGCAGTCACCAGGACCCGGCGGTCAGGCAAGGTCCTCATTTCATCGTGATCGCCATCATCTCCTACGCTGCCGAGACCTCATCATCGGGAGATCCATGCAGCGGATCGTACGACTCTCCGGTCTTCAACATGCTCAACATCATGACCGCCAGCTTGCGAGCCACCGCGACTCGAGCCCGCTTCTTGGCGTTCTTGCCTCCACATGAGGCGATACGTTCTCCGCTGCGTCGCAGGTCACTATCCGGCCCAAAGGGCCCCAGGATATAGTGAGAACACTGAACCAAGAGATTGCGCAGATATCTGTTTCCGGCCTTGGTGATCGGCAAGTCCGGATCACTCTGACCGGTCTGACTGCGTCGTGGGACCAGGCCCAGGTAGGCGCCGACGGCGCGGTTATGAGCGAACCGCCACGGATCTCCGATCGTCAGCACGAAGGTCAGCGCCGTGAGCGGCCCCACGCCTGAGACCTGTTGCAAAAAAGCGGCCTGGGGATACTGCTCTTGGCCGATGCTTTCGATCTGCTGACTGTAGGCTTGGATCTGGACGGTCAGGTGATCCACAGTCTGAAGGATCGGCTCCAACACTGGTCGTAGAGAGTCAGGCAGCTCGTCTCCGATCCTACTAAAATACCGGGAAGCACATTTGGGTAACCGGTGACCGGTCGGCTTGACGATCCCTCGGGCATGGTTGATCAGCAACGTTCGCGATCGCACCAAGGCATCCCGAGTCCGTATCACGGCCATGGCGGCTCGCGCTTTCTCGCCCTTGTGACAGATCGGGTACAGCAGCTGGGGGTCGAAGCGGCACAGCCGAGCCAGGAGTTCCGCATCGACCTCGTCGCTCTTCTGGTCGTTGCGATGGATCAGGCGCAGCTTGCAGGCGTTGGCAACCAGGGCTTCGTGTCCGAGGTCGTTGAGCAACTGGCCCATCCAGGGCGAGTGGGTCCCGACTTCCATAGCGATCCGCATCGGCGACTTGCCTTGGAAGTAGCTCTTGAAGGCCGTCGGCGTGGTGCGGATACGGCTCTGCTCGTTCACTTCACCGTCCTCGTCCAGTACTGCGATCTGGCAGTATCGATCCCCGATGTCGATACCGACGCAAAGTGTGATACTCTCTCCCATGGCCAACCTCCTCGATTTGGACCGCCTAGCGAGTCCGGTTAATCCTTGGGAACCAGTCTATGGTATCCCGAAGGGAGGTTGGCCTTCTCATCCCATCTTCTGTTTTTTCATCCGCCGGTAGAATCGAGCAGTCTGCACGTATGGATCCACAAGATCACGACTCCGAATAGCTCCAGCCGCGAGATGGGCAATCCCGATACCGGGAAGATGTGCAGTAGAGGGAGCTGGGCAGACTGATCCGAGTGGTTCGCTCGATCGACTCAAGGCTGAAGAACTACGCCGCCCTCCTGGTATAGCGATGGTGGAGGCCGCCGAGAATCGGCTCTACCTGGATGTCGCCCGCCGCGAGTGGCTCAGCGGGCCGATGCATCGGACAGTCCTTCTCCAGTCCCAGGTGAGTCCGACTGCGGTGATAGTAGTCCAGGTAGTCCCGGAGTACTCGCCGCAGATGCCGCTCGTTTAGGATGATCACATGATCCAGGCATTCTCGCCGGATCGATCCGATTACCCTCTCGACATACGGGTTCTGCCATGGGGAGTGGGGTGCGATCAGGACCTGTAGGATGTCCAGGGCAGTGACTCTGCGGTTGAACTCGCTGCCGTACTTCCCGTCACGATCCCTGATCAGGTACTTCCGTGTGACCTCCCAAGGGAACGCCTCGACTATCTGCTGCCCTGTCCATCTCGCCGTCGGCGCGTCGGTGACGTTAAAGTGGAGGATCTTCCGCCGGGCATTGTCCAGGACCAAGAAGACGTAGATCACCCGGAAGGTGATTGTCGGTATGGTGAAAAAGTCGATCGAGACGATGTCCTTGGCGTGGTTGGTCAGGAAAGTGCGCCAGGACTGGGAGGGGGGCCGTTTCGGCTTGACCATCTACTTGGATATCGTGGACTGGCAGATATCAAGCCCCAGCTTTAACAGCTCTTCGTGGATGCGTGGAGCGCCCCATAGGGGATTGGCCGTCGACATATGGCGGATCAGTTCCCGGACCTCAGGAGCCATTCTTGGCCTACCCGGCCATTTCGGCCGACTCTTCCACCGCCAGTAGTAGCGGAATCTCTTGCGATGCCAGCGGATGACCGTCTCGGGCTGGACGATATACAGGGACTTACGCCAATCAGGCCAGAAGCAGCTGAGGAGATCCCAGAAGGCGCGGTCACGCCATTTCAGCTGAGGCCGGTAGACATTTCGTTGCAGCACCTCGATTTGATGGCGGAGGGCAGCATTCTCGAGAAGCAGAGACTGACGAGACCGGAGGATTGAAAGCAGGGACCGGAGAATGAGTTGGAGCATAATCTGGAGTCATCGGTTCGTCGCCCTAAGTCCTTAAAAGGCGCAAGCCGCAGGTATTTCCAGTAGGGACAAGGGCCGCGATCTCACATCCCCAGCTCCCGACGCAGCGCGACGATGTCCGGCCGCATGACGCCCGGTATCTCCTCGTGCGCGGCGAATTCCAGGAGCAGCACCTCTAGGCGTTCGCGACCTGTGGGGGTCGCGGCGGCCTGTCGCGGTGTCAGGTCGCCCAGTGCGGGCAGGGGAATGTCGGGCCAGGTGCGCCAGTGCTCGGCGCTCATCTTCGACATGATGGCCTGAACCTCGGGCGTCCGTTCCAGTTCGGCGCTCTCGCGCTCCCGGTCCGACTGGGCGGTGGAGCGAGTACCGGTGGCCGCTGCGGCCATCATCTGCTCGACGGACTCGATCACGACGCCTTTCAGTCTGGCCCGTGGGTCGAGCTGGGCGGCGATCTCGTCCCGGATCGCGTCGGCCCGCGCCTGCGAGTTGACGTTCACGCTCATCTTCGCGCGCCGGATGTCGATCTGTCCCAGCAGGGTGTTCGGCCAGTCCGAGTTCTGGGCGTTACCGGCCCGCAGCCAGGGGATCTGGACGGCGATCAGCTTTCCCGTCTCGTCACGTTCGCTCTCGTCTTCGAAGGCGGCGGGATCGTCCTCGAGGGTCAGGGGCAGGAGGGCCATGAGAGCCTCCTGCGGCGAGCAATCCAGCTCGTAGTCGATGCGCGTCATCTGGAGGGGATCGCCGTCCGTGTTCTGCAGGCTGGGCATCTCCGGGTTGACGATGTCCTCGCGCAGATCGAGGTAGAGCTGGCGCAACTCGGTGTCGTACTCGCGGAGGGGCTCTGCGTTCACATCACGGTGCCGCGCTATGCGCTCGCGCAATTTTACGATCGCGTCGAAGTACCGGCTGGGAATCGCGTAGGGGGCGGCGCCGAGCATGACGGCGTCGCCGTCCAGGGCGACGACCTTCGTGAAGACGATCTCACCTGGTCGGAGCGTGGTCGAGGCCTGGCGCTCGTGCACCGTCACCTCCCGTTGTCGGAGGATGTCGCGGAGCGTGATCTTCCGCCCGGGCACCGGCGCAACTACCAGATAGAACGTGAACGGCTGGCGGCAAGCCTCCTCGATATAGCGGCGTTCATATGAATCCAGGTCTTTCCCCTTACGCTCGGCGTAATGGCGCGCCGGAGCGATCACGGGTCGTTCGTCACCCCCCTGGCGATCGTCCCGTTCGGGCTCCCAGTCGAACACCAGCCAGGGAAGGAACGACGTGTCGAACTCCGGCCACTCGTCCTGCGCAGCCGGCGGATCGGGCCAGAGCGTGTATTCCTCCCACGCCTCGTCGAGCGCGGCGGGTCCGTAGTGCCGGGTCAGATGCGGGGCCAGCTTGGCCATAAGCTCGCCTTCGG
This sequence comes from bacterium, assembly GCA_018814885.1. NCBI lineage: Bacteria > bacterium. The sequence continues at coordinate 8,425 of JAHIYU010000066.1, forward strand.
TCCGACGCATCCGCAGCCAGCCCGCCTCGACCAGCCTGGCGGACGCGTCCTTCGCAAGGCAGCATTTCTTGTATTTCTTGCCGCTGCCGCACGGGCAGAGGTCGTTGCGGCCAAGGCTCATCGGCGGTCTCTTCGGGGTCGGATGCGGCGGACAATGGACGCCAAGGTCCAACACAGCGAAGTATAGCTCATGAGTGCCGGCCCGCTGCCATGATCAGCGGCCAGAAGTGCGCGCGCAATTCCTTCACGACGTCCGCAAGGGATTCTTCTTCCGCATCGAGCCCGTTCCTCGCGATGAATGCGTCCCACATGCGGCTTTGTTGAACGTCGGCAAAATCGTCCGCCAATCCGGGCGGGACGTCGCTTGGGAAACTCGTACTCCGGCGAATGAGCGTCGCCCGCACCGCTGCGATAAGATCTTCGCGCGACAGGTCCATCGTGCGGTTCATCCGCCAAAGATCGTAGTAGTCCTTGAGTCGGGTGTTGATTGCACCGAGAGCGAGGATGGCCTCGAGTTTCTCGGCGACGACGAACTCAGGTCTATAGGTCAAGATCCTGGGGGGATCCTGATCGAGCAGGGTCGGGCACTCCAGTTCTACGGCCTGCGGCCCAGCGGCATCGCCGAACCCGATATCGATCTGCAACGAAATGCGGGCTTTGTCGAGGGTGGCGACCAGTTTGATCCGAATCCCGTCGTACAGCGAGGCTTCACGGATGGCTTCCCCACGGATGGTGTCCGGCAGGAAGTCCAGCCCATCGTCATCGACTTCCGTGCCGACGATGTCCGCGACGACGGTCTCTAGCCTGTCGATGTCCGGGGCGCCGGGGCCGAGTAAGTCCAAGTCCCTGGTCGGTCGGCCCACGTCGTGCTGCCAGGCGTGGAACAGGAAGGCGTCCTTCAGGAGAAACGTGGCTTTATGGGAGGAGCGTCCCAGTCGGTAGAGAAAACGCTCCAGGCCGTATCTCGTAAGTATGAGCTGGAAGTCGACGCTGTCCCGTTGGGCGATGTCGAGCAGCCTCTGCCGCACCGAGGCCTGCAGACGTTTCCGGCCGTCGGCCGTCATGAGAGGGCTTCCATGTAAGGCCTCATGATCGTCTTGACGCGGCAGATCTCCGCGAATCTCCAGATCTGCGCGGGCGTGGCTTGCCGTTGCGCGAGACAATCCCTGAGCGCCTCGATAGCGACATCCAGACCCACCCTGCCCCGGAACTTGAAGCAATCGGCGACGGTCTTGGCCGGATCGTAGATCCGCACGGGGACCTGTCCCAGCAGGTGGGTCGTGGTGCCGCTATGGAAGGAAGGGGCGGTCATTCTGACGACCTGCACGGCAGCGGGCGTATCGGACGGGGCAAGCTTCGATCCTTCGACGGCGAGCCAGATCGTGCGTGGCGACTGTGTCGTCAGTTCGTGGAACCGCAGCGCGGAGAGCAGGCACACGACGGTCCCAGGATACCGCTTGGCGGTGACGGCCAGTGAATCGTGTTCGGTCGGCTCGCGGTCGGGCAGGGCGTACTGGCCGCGCCCAAGCTTGACGAGCCGCCCTTTCGCCATGAGTCGCTGAAGGTAGGCGACCAAATGTCCTTTCGTGCGCAGGTCGCGTGGCCTAAGGATGCCCAGGGCTTCGACCAGTTGGAGGATTGCGGCCTCGTTGGGGCTGAGCTTTTCGGGGCCACTGCTCATCGTTTCGCCTGTGCCTGAATAGCGATCTATAGGCGGTTTCATTCGCTATAAAGACACAAAACACCGGTGATCGCAAGGGATAGATTCCTGTCCCCTCTATTCATTTATCCGCCGGGGACTGGCGAGGCCATTCTGATGCTCGCTCTCAACCCTCTCTCTCAGAAAAGTTTCGCTGAGCGTCCTACCCGGGGAGCCGGTTCTTCAGTTGAGCCCCCCGGCGTTGCCGTTGAAGGGCTTGCAGGTTCGAGATCCGGTCGTTTTTTGCTGCCTTGTCCCCACCCAAAGAATAACTGACTGTATTGCAACGAATAACCAGGTTAGAGTCCAATGCGGGTCTGGCCCGACGACCTCTGAAAAGCTCGACGTTTATCTGCCCATGAGTGGGAGATCCCAGTTAAAAACGAGCGAAGTCTCAGCCCCTGGCCCTTGGGGAGTCTGGCGGACCTAGGACTTCTTATAGGTCGAGCGCTTCAATGGCACGTAGACCGGGCAGAATCCTACCGTGCTCGTCAGCAGCAACACGATGGCCAGAATCCCCAGGATGGTCGCGGTCACCCCCGCTATCTGTCCGGCGAAAATGAGGATTCCCAGCAAGGCCGCGATTAGTACCCTGATGGTCCGATCGGCCAAACCCATGTTCTTCTTCATCCCCAACCTCCCAATGACGTGTTCTGAGCATCGCTTCTTTATTTGGTTAATGCATTTCCTTCATTATGCCGGCCATCACGGCGTTTTGCCAGATATTTGCCCGATTTTCTGATCTTGCCGTCCCAGTGCTCCGGTATATGGGAACAGACCAGCCGCGATTTTCGAGCGGCGTCACATCCGGCGCCTTTCATGAGAGCGGGACAAAATGACAGTATCTGACTACCTTGTTGCTGCATCAACGCGGCTGGGCTGCTTGGTCGATCAAGAGAGAAGGATCTATTGGGTGACAACGTTCTGCCGCGTCGTATCGCATTTCTGGGCAATTACCTGCCACGACTGTGCGGCATAGCGACCTTCACCAATGATCTATGTGAAGCAGTGGCATATGCGGCGCCCGGCTCCGACTGTTTCGCGGGGGCGGTCAACGATCGGGCGGAAGGTTACGAATACCCGTCGCGCGTCCGCTTCGAGCTGCAGGAAAAGGAGCTGGATTCCTACCGGCGGGCGGCGGATTTCCTGAATTTCTACAACACGGACGTGCTCTGTGTGCAGCATGAGTTCGGCATCTTTGGCGGACCGGCGGGAAGTCATTTGCTGGCTCTGCTGAAAGAGGTGCGGATGCCGGTGGTGACAACGCTGCACACCATCCTGCGCGAGCCGGATCCGGCGCAGCGTAAGGTGATGGAGGATCTGGTGGCTCGCAGCGACCGCCTGGTGGTGATGGTGCACATGGGTGCGGATATCCTGCGCGACACCTACGGCGTGCCGGATGAGAAGATGGACATCGTCCCGCACGGGATCCCCGATCTGCCGTTCATCGAATCGAGTTTCTACAAGGAGCAGTTAGGCGTGGCAGGGCGCCAGGTACTGTTCACTTTCGGACTGATCGGGCCGAGCAAGGGCATCGAACTTGTGATCGAGGCGCTGCCGGAGATCGTGCGTGAGCAGCCGAACGTGGTTTATCTCGTGCTGGGCGCCACGCATCCGAATCTCCTGGCGCACGAAGGCGAACGGTATCGGTTGAGTCTCGAGCGGCTCGCCGAGGAACTCGGCGTGAAGGAGCACGTCATCTTCTACAACCGCTTCGTGTCCCTGGAGGACTTGAAGGAATTCATCGGTGCGACCGACATCTACCTGACGCCGTATCTCGACGAGGCACAGACCACCTCCGGCACGCTGGCATATGTCTTCGGCGCGGGGAAGGCCGTGGTTTCCACGCCCTACTGGCACGCGCAGGAATTGCTGGCGGACGGTCGCGGCATCCTGGTCCCGTTCAGAGATCCCCGAGCGATCGCGGCAGGCGTGGGCGAGTTGCTCGCGGATCCGGAGCGGCTGGGGAAGATCAGGCAAGAGGCCTATGCGATGGGGCGAGAGATGATCTGGCCCGCCGTGGCACGGCGTTATCTCGAGTCGTTCCAGCGCGCCCGCTCCGACCGGAAGACCCGGCCGCGTGCGGCATTCGCCGGCTGGACGCTCGACAACCGGCCCTGCGATTTGCCGCCGCTGCGCCTCGATCACTTGTTTCGTATGACTGATGATACCGGCATTTTTCAGCACGCCACTTTCGATGTGCCGAACTTCCATGAAGGCTACTGCACCGACGACAACGCGCGCGCCTTCATCCTCTGCACACTGCTCGATGAGGTCGGCGGCAAGCCGCCGGCCGATCATCTGGGGAAGCTGGCCACCCGCTACCTCGCCTTCCTCGCGGCGGCCCTGGATCACGACACGGGGCGCTTCCGAAACTTCATGGGCCACGGGCGCCAGTGGCTGGAGGAGGTCGGCAGCGAAGACAGCCATGGGCGCGCACTCTGGGCCGCCGGCACGGGCGCAGGTCGCTCGCGCATCGAGGGCCACCGCCGGCTGTCGGCCAAGCTCTTCGAGTCGGGACTCCCCGCAGTGGCGTCGTTCACGTCGCCCCGTGCCTGGACGTTCGCCCTGCTCGGCATCCACGAGTATCTTCAACGTTTCTCCGGCGGTCCGGAGATCAACGAGATCCGCCGGAATTTGACCGGGAACCTCGTGAGGCTCTGGCACGAATGCGCCACGGAGAGCTGGCCGTGGTTCGAATCCAGCGTCACCTACGAGAACGCACGTCTTTGCCAGGCGCTCATCGTCAGCGGGCAAGGGTTGCCCCACACCGAGGCGCTGGAGATCGGGCTCGAATCCCTGCGTTGGCTGGCGTCGATCCAGAAGACGCAGAGCGGCTGTTTCCGGCCCATCGGCAGCGACGGCTTCTACCAGCGTGGGGGTGCGCGCGCGGACTTCGACCAGCAACCGGTCGAGGCCCAGGCCATGGTTTCCGCGTGCCACGAAGCCTTCCGCGCCACGCGTGATCCGGTGTGGTCGGACCGGGCCAAGCGCGCCTTCGAGTGGTTCCTGGGCCGCAATGATCTCGGCCTGTCCCTCTACGATTTCACCACCGGCGGCTGCAGCGACGGCCTGCATTACGACCGCGTGAGCGAGAACCAGGGCGCGGAGTCCATGCTGGCCTTCCACCTTGCTCTTGCCGAGATGAACTGCGCCGAACACCTGATCACCCGCTCGCCGCATCACGTGTCGTCGGGCAGGTCCGGGTCATGAGCCGCATTCGCCTCCGCCGTCATGAGGTGACGCTGCTGCCCGAAAGCGCGCGCGTCATCCTCCGTTCCTTCATTCCCGCGGATTCCCGTCGCATAACCACCGTCATCGGCCGCGCGCTCGCCCTGTCGGAAGAGGAAGCCGTCGACCAGCTGAACGCCGTGCGCCGGGAGTTCACGGATCGGCACCTCGACCTCGAGTCGCTCCTGCAAGCCCATTTCGAGAAGGTCCGGCGGCACGTGTTCACCCAACGTCCGCTTTCGAGCGAACGGCAACAGCTCATCGGCGCCCTGTTCTCCGGCGAATACGCGCTGGAGTCCGCCGCCATCTTCAATCCCTCGATCGTGCCGCACCCCGACCAGGACGACGCCCCACCCGGTGGCCTGCGTTTCATCATGAGCCTGCGGGCGACCGGCGAAGGGCATATCTCGTCCATCGAATTCCGGGCCGGCAGCATCTCGCCGGAGGGCAGCATAGAACTGGATCCCGTCTCCGGGTTCGTCACCATGCCGGAAATCGTTTCCGATCCCAGCTATGAGAAGAGATCCTTCGTCATCAAGCTGCAGGAGATGGGGTTAGATGACGGTTACACCACCGCCGTCGTGGCGCCGCTCGGGGAAAGCTTCACGCGCACCGATCTGAAAAGGCGCGTGAGCGCCGTCCGTCACCGGACCCAGCCCGCCACGCGCGACCTGCACCGTACGCTCGAGTGCATCCAGTGGCTGGCGGACTCCAACTACGAACTGCGCTTTTCGGACAAGCTCGCCCTGAGCGAGCGCATCATCTTCCCGGTCTCGCCCGCCGAGACCAACGGTATCGAAGATGCCCGTTTCGTCCGCTTCGTCGACGACGACGGCTCGGTCATGTATTTCGCCACCTACACCGCCTTCAACGGCCGCACCATCCTGCCGCAGCTCATCAGGACGGAGGACTTCCTCCACTTCCGCATCCTGACCCTCAACGGCAACGGGGTGCAGAACAAGGGCATGGCGCTCTTCCCGCGCCGCATCGACGGTCGCTATGCCATGCTCTCACGGCAGGATGACGAGAACCTCTTCATCATGTTCTCCGACAGTCCGCACCACTGGAACGATCCCCAGGTGATAATGCGCCCAGCGGAGATGTGGGAGTCCGTGAAGATCGGCAATTGCGGGTCCCCTCTCGAAACCGAAGCCGGTTGGCTCGTCATCACCCACGGCGTCGGCCCCATGCGCAAGTACTGCATCGGCGCCGTCCTGCTCGATCTGGAGGATCCCACCAGGATCATCGGTCGCCTTCGTCGGCCACTGCTCGGCCCCGAGGGCGATGAGCGGGAAGGCTACGTGCCCAACGTCGTCTATAGCTGCGGCTCCCTGCTCCACGGCACTGAACTCATCCTTCCCTACGCCGTCAGCGACCGGGCCTCCGTCATCGCCAGCGTGTCGCTGGATGATCTGTTGGCAGCATTGCGATCAGGTGATCCATTGCGAATGGGAGATTAACCACGCTGTTTCAAGTCACGCCATGACGCTGGCGATGCGGATACGTTTAACCTCCGTGTCGCCTATTCTTCGCTCACGCGATCAGGCGCTCTAGCTGACCGATTCTTGATGCCTGGGTCTCTGTCAGGTATGAAAGGGGAGTTCTAGTTAGATCCAACCCGGGGAGCCGGTCCACATGGGGACGATTACAAGCCTCTATCGAATGATGCCAGATTGTGGGTGTCCTTCCTGCTGTCAGAGGTGATTGATGATCTGCTCGGCCGAATAGCGTTTCCTGGGCATTGCGACCCCTTTCTGGTGGCCCAGATCACAACTCCGGGTCCGGGCTCATCCCCCCCCCCCGGGGGGGGGAG